>NZ_CAKKTL010000048.1:7932-29490 GCF_920664355.1 Protofrankia sp. CiP1_Cm_nod2 | reverse complement strand
GATCCCAGTTGGGTGGTTCCGGTCAGGCGACCCGCAGCAGTGGGAGGTACGGACGAAGATCGGCACGGGCGCCGCCGGCTCGGACCCGGCCGTCCGCGGTCGCGTCCGCCCAGCTCAGCCGGCCTGCCGCAAGCTCGACGAAGGCGACCGCCCCAGCCTCCACCACGTTCGGCGGGGTGCCCCGGGTGTGCCGCGGGCCTTCGACGGCCTGCACCGCGGCGAAAGGGGGCACCCGGACCTCCACCGAACGCCCGGGAGCGCGGGCCACGAGCTCGCCGGCGCACGCCTTCACGGCGAGCCGCAGCGCGTCCCGGGCCGGCTCGACCCCGATATCCAGGCCGTGCACGACACCCGCCACCACCTCGGCGAGCAGCAGATCCCCGAGACGTATCCCGGTCCCGCCGGTGCCCGCCCCGCCGCCGGTGCCGCCGGCCGGGCCCCCGTCGACGGTACCGACGGCCAGGCCCCCGTCACCAGTAGTCAGAAATTCGTCACTATTAGTCATGTACCCGTCACCGGTAGTCAGGCTCTCACCGGTGGCAGGCAGGCCCTCACCGGTGGCGGTCGTGACAGTGACCAGACGCCCGATGTCGGCGCCGTCGACAGCGGCCACCGCGGCGGCGATGCGCTCCCGCAGCCGCGAGCGGGCGCCAGCCGCGGAACCGGCGGGGCTGTCCGGCCCGGGGGCGTCGATGCCGGCGGCCGGTGACTGCCGGCCGGCAGGGGGATGGCCGGCGTCGGCAAGGGGGCCACCAGCAAGGAGGCCACCGGCAGAGGGAGGGCCGGCAGGACAGCCCGCGAGGTAGGCGGAGGTGGACAGCGTCGGCGCGGTGGCGGGCGGCGGCGCGGACACGGCCGCGTCCGCGAGCGCGGCGATGGACCTGGCCAGGTGCCCGACGACATCCGCGACGCTGCGGCCGGGCAGCCTGCTCGGCCGCGTGAACGCCAGGCCGGCGGACGCGTCCACCTGGTCCGCGATCCGCTGCCACTGGCTGATCAGCGCCGGCACCAGCTTCGGATCATCACGACGAGCCGCGGATGCCACCGTCCGATTATCGGCCGGCACATCGGCAAGCCGATTCCGGCACATCGGCAAGCCGGCCATCGACTGGCGGCCACCGGCCTGGTCGTCGGCCGACGCGCCGGTGGCCGGTCATCGGCTGGTGACCGGGCCGCGACGCGATCGTTGATCTTTTTGCTCCCGGGACGCTGGCCCGGGCCGTCGGAGAGGAGGATGGGCCGATGGACGCACAGCCGTACGGGAACGTGATCGTGGACGCGAGCGCCGGCGGCGTGACCCCGGGCGACCTGTTCGGGACGGCCGCCATCCGCCGCCGGGTGCTGGACGCCTGGGCCGCCTCCCCCGCCCGCTTCCGCGAGGACGCGAACGCCGAGGAGGACGCCGCCCGCGGCGCCTACCACGACCGCCTCGTCGTGGAACTGCTCCAGAACGCCGTGGACGCGGCCCAGGCCGCCGGGGCCGACTGTCGCGTCCTCATAACGCTGACCAGCGGCGACACCCCCGGTGGCCATGCCTCCGGCAGCTACGGCCCCGACAGTCACGGCCCGGGCGGTCACGGCCCGGGCGGTGGCGAGCACCGCAGCCGAAGCGGCGGCATGCTGGAGATCGCCAACACCGGAGCGGCGCTGTCCGCGCCGGGGGTCGAGTCGCTCTCGACGCTGCGTGCCTCGGCCAAACGCGACACCGCGGCCCTCGGCCGCTTCGGCGTCGGCTTCGCCGCGGTCCTGGCCGTCAGCGACACCCCGTCGATCGTGTCGCGCTCGACCGCCGCGCCACAGTCGAGCGCGACATGGGACGCCGGGGACGCCGCCGGCGCGCCGGGCGGCGGCTTCGGCGTCCGCTGGTCGAAGCGGGAAACGATCGACGCGGTAGGCGGGCTCGGGGTGCCGGCCCTCGATGCCGAGCTGGCCCGCCGCGGCGGTGCCGTCCCGGTGCTCCGGCTGCCCCTGCCCGTCCTCTACGCGGCGGCGCCGCCAGCGGGCTACGACACCGTCGTCCGGCTGCCGCTGCGCGACGCCGACGCGGCCGCCCTGGCCCGCACCCTTCTCGCGGGCCTCGACCCGACGCTTCCGCTGGTCATGCCCGGGCTCACCGAGGTCACCATCGTGATCGACGGCGTCCGGCGGACCCTGTCCTGCACCTGGGCGGACCGGGCGCCGGACGGCGTGGAGATCGCCGTGCTCGACGGCAGGCGCTGGCTCGGCCGGGTCCGGCGCGGGATGATCCCGCCCGCTCTGCTCGCCGACCGGCCGGTGGAGGAGCGGGCCCGCACCGGGTTCGAGACGCGGGCCTTCGTACGCGAGGGCGGCTGGCCCGCTGACGTGCCGAAACTCGTCCGCGCGCCGCAGCCGACCGACGAGCGGCTGTCGTTGCCGGTGCTGGCCAGCGTGGGCCTGCCGCTGGAGCCGTCCCGCCGGCACACGGTCGCCGGCCCGCTGCGGGACTGGCTGGTCGACCGGCTCGCCGAGACGGTCGTCGACCTCGCCGTCGACCTGGGCAACGGCCTCCTGCCGCCGCCGGACGCCCAGCCTGCGCCGCCACCCGCGTCGGCGTCGGCACCAGTGCCGACGATCCCGAATGCCGCGTCAGCACAGGCACGGTCGCTCTGGGACGTCCTGAGAGCGCAGGAGGCTCTGGACACCCAGCGGCCACCGGCGGATCCGGCGGGGCCTGCCACCTCGTCGCCGGGAACGGCGTTGGACGCCTCGCGGTGGCAGGCGGCGCTGGACGCCGCGTCGGCGCCGGCTGCCTCGCTCGAGCTCGTCCCCACCGGGCTGCCGGTCGGCGACGTCGACGCCAGGCTGCGGGACGCTCTCGCCCGGCTGCTGCCGGACGCGCCGCTGCTGCCCGGCGGCCGCCGTGGCGCCGACTGCCTCGTCGGCGACCTCGGCCCCGCGACCGATCCGGTCACCGGACTGCTCACGGCCGCATCCGGCGATCCCGCCCCGGCTCCGGAAGATCCCGCCACGGTCCCGGCGTCCGCGGGCAGCACCTCGCCGGCCGGCAGCCGCCCGCCCGCCCGCGAGGGCCTGCCCAGGGCCGATCGCGAGATCGCCGACCTCGAACGGCTCCTGCCCGCCGCCGCGGACCTGCCCGCCGGTGACGGCGATCGCGCGGGCGGGTCCGTGGGTGACGCCGGCGGCACCGTCGACGGGCTGTTGCCCGCGGCCTACGCCGCCCGCCGGTGGCGGCCGGCCCTCGACGCCCTGGGGGTACGCCGTCTCGACACCGCCGGGGTCGTCGAGATCCTCACCGAGCTGCGCAGGCCGCCGGCCTGGTGGGCACGGGTCTACGCGGCGCTGGCGCACGCCCCCGACCGGGACGCCCTCGGCGCCCTGCCCGTCCCGCTGGCCGCCGCACCCACCGCCGCCGCGCTCCCCACGGCGTCCGCGGCCCCCACGCTCGCCGCGGACGCGGACGCGGACGCGGACACCGGAGCGGGCGTGACCGGCAACGCCGACGGCTCCCAGGAGCTGGGCGTCCGGATGGTCACCGGCCCGCGAGGGGTCCTGCTCCCCACCTCTGAGCTGGATGTTGTCACGCTGGTGGCCTCGGGCCTCCCGCTGCGGGTGGCACACCCGGACGCCTGTGCCGGTGCCGCCCGCGACGCCCTGCGCACGCTGGGCGCGGTCGAGGGGACCCCCGCCGGTGTCCTGCGCGACGGCTCCGTCCGCGATGCGATCATCGATGTCGACGCGGACGCCGATCCCGACGCCGCGCTCGCGCTGGCGGGCGCCGTCCTGGCCCTGGTCCGGGACGCGGGCCTCGGCGTCGCCAGCGGGCTCGACGGCGGCGCCGGCAGCATTGTTACTTTTGGTGACGACAATGCCTCCGGTGAACTGTCCTGGCTCGCCGACCTGCTGCTTCCTGACAGCGATGGCGACTTCACCCCCGCCGGGGAGCTCCTGATCGCAGACAGCCCGCTCGACCAGGTGCTCGCGGCGGACGCGCCGTTCCGCGTCCTGGCCGACGACCTCGCGCGGGCATGGCCGGCGGAGGTGCTCGAGGCGGTCGGGGTGCTGCGGACCTTTGCCGTGCTCAGCGCCACCGACGTCCGGCTCGACCCGGACGAGCCGGTCCTGCTCGACCTGGACGACAGCGACCTCTGGGTAGCGGAGATCACCGCCGGCAGTCCGCCCGGAGCCGGCCCGGATCCGGACGTGGACGGGCCGGGCGCGCCGCCCACCCTGCGGGCTTTCGCCGCCGTACGCGACCTCGAGCTCGTCGACCCGTCACAGTGGCCCGCCGCGCTCGCGGAGCTGGCCCGGCCGCCCCTACGAGACACGATCATGAAGTCCGGCCGGCTCCAGTGGCCCGATCGTCCTGGTCGGAGCCGGGGCGCCGGAGCCGGTGCTGGTATCGGGCCGGCCGCGGACGTCGGAGTGTCGTACACGCGCTGGTGGCTTTCACGCAACGCGCTGCTGCCGGTCGCCGGCTCCACGGCCGCGCTGCCACCGCCGGAGCTCACGCTGCCCGGCGCCGACCCGCTGCTGGCCGGGCTGTTCGCGCCGGCCGCCCCCCTGCCCGGGGTCGACGCCGACCTGCTGCGCCGGCTCGGCTGCCGGCTCACACTCTCCGACGTCCTCGGTGATCCGGACGCCGTGCTCGACCTGCTGGACCGGCTCGGCGACGCCGACCGGGACGTGCCGTGGCCGGCGGCCCGCGCCCTCTACATGGCCGCGGTGGACGCCGTCGCGGCCCTCCCCCGCTCCGGAATCACCAGCGACGGCGCCGACGGCGCCTACCGCGACACCGACACCGACGGCGAGACCGGCGATGGCGACGACGACGACGACGGACCGGCCAGTATTGACCCTCCGCTGACCGTTCGCACCCCGGACGGCGTGGTACGGACCTCCGACGCCGTGATCGTGGACGCGCCGGACCTCCTGCCGCTGCTCGGCGCGGGCCGCGGCGCGCTGCGGCTGCCGCTGGACCGGGCGGCCGAAGCGTCATACGTACTCGGTGTCCCCCTGCTCTCGTCGCTGGGTGACTGTGACGTCATCACTACCCGCGATGACCACAACACCGTCATCGGCGCCGGTGAAGGGGACACCCCCGAAGAGCTCACCGCACCGGACGGGACGCCGTACCTTTCCCACACCCGCCTGCTCGTGGCCGACGTCGACGGCCGGCCCACGCCCGTCCCATGGCGGGTGCTCGGCGGCATCGGCGGGGAGATCCACATCGACGCCGGCTCCGGGACGGACGCGCTGGCCAGAGCCCTGGCCTGGCACGCCGGCACCTGGGACCGCCGCCACGCCATCGCCGAAGCGCTGCGCGACCCCGCCCGCGAAGCCCAACGCCAGGCCGAAGCCGACCTCGACGACTCCTGACCAGCAGCGCCCGGCCACCGGCTCGACGGGCAACAGCGGACACACCGGACAGGAGCCGCCATGAAAGGCTGGACCCCTGACCTTTAACGCGAGCCCGCGGCGTCAAAGATCAGGCGGTGAACGGATGGCCCACTAAGTGGATACCTGACCGATATTCTCGATGTCATCCACCGGAATCGGAGATGACCGGCTGCCGCGGCTGGAATCGGCTACGGCTGGGACTGGTCGGTGCGGGCGGTGGGGAGCTGGCGGCGGAGGCGGTTGCGGCGGCGGGTCGTGGACCAGACTCCGACCAGGCCGAGCAGCGTGCCGACGGCCGTGGTGGCGATCCACCACAGGTGGCCGTCAGCCCGCAGGCCGCCCCGGAACGGCAGCATCACGATCAGCGCGACGAACCACAGGACCGTGCCCACCCGTACCGACAGCACACCGTCGTACGGGAGCGGCTCCAACTGCCGACGCTCACCCGTCACGCTCACCCGTACGACGCTACCCGCCCCGCCCCGGCCAGCTGCCCGGTCAGCCGCTCAGCGCGCGGACCAGGAACGAGGCCACATCGAGTTTCTTGTCGAGGACGCCGGCCTCGGTGTAGATGTCCGCGGTGCGTTGCAGGTCCTTGACGACCGTGTCGTCGATCGGGACCGCGGCTATGTTCCGACGATCGACCACCGCGGCCGCGACCGGCCCCGGCAGCTTCGTCAGGGAGGCGAACAATGTGGTGAACGCCTCCTTGTTGCTGTTCGTCCATGCGTACGCCCGGCCCTGACGGACGAGGAAGTCGGCGATGGCCGCGCGTTTCGCCGGATCCTCGAATGCCTGCTGGGAGGCTACGGTGAATCCGAGGCCGGTGCTGATCCCGCTGCCGTCCCGAAGGACCCGGGCGCCCTTTGCCTCCGACAACGCGATGTACGGGTCCCAGGTGGCCCATGCCGCGATCTGGTTGGAGTCGAAGGCGGCGCCGGCCGCCTGCGGCGACAGGAACGAGATCTCCACGTCGTTCGGGGCGAGCCCGGCCTCCCGGAGCGCGCCGAGCAGCAGATAGTGCCCGACGCTGCCCTTCGTGGTCGGCGAGACGGTCTTGCCCTTCAGCTCCGCCACGCTGTGGATGGGCGAGTCCTTGCTGACCAGGAGCGCGACTCCCCGCGGGGAGCTTCGGGACGCGCCGACGACCTTCAGCGGCGCGCCGGAGCCGAGCGAGGACAGGACGGGGGCGTCCCCGGCGCCGCCGATGTCGGCGGCGTTCGCCCGCAGCGCCTGCAGCAGGGGCGCCGCGGCGGAGAAGTCCGACCATTCGACCTTGTACGGCGCGCCCTTGAGCGCGCCGGAGGCGTCGAGCACCGCCTTGTTCTGGCCGACCTGGTCCGCGACCCGCAGGGTCACCCCGGACAGGTCCGGCGCGACACCCGCCGATGTCGGTTTCGGCGTGTCGGTTCCCCCGCCGCAGGCGGCAGCCACCAGCAGGGCCGCGAGCGCGGCGGCGCCGGCGAGCAGGCGGGGTTTCGGACGGGTCGACAGACGTGGCATCAGGCAACTCCGGTACGCGGACCTCTGCCGTCCGCGGAGACGAGGGTGAAGGCAGGAGGACAGGAAGGCAAGAAGTGACGGTGACGGGAAACAGGCCGGCCGGCCGGCGGAGGCATCAGGGCCGCCACCGGTAAATCCCGATTACGGAAAGTCGCAATTCGGTAGGGAACCGGTCGTGCGCCGGCCGGTCCGAGATCTGCGGCGCCTTACGCGGCCGTCATCGACAGCGGCTGCTCCAGGCCAGACCGTAATCCACGCAACGACGGCGCGTCAGGACGGTCTCGGCAGGCACAAAACAGCACTCTGCGTATTTTTCGCTTGTTCAGTCAAGAAGTAGAAAAGTGACATGCATCACACAACTTGGTCTGTTGACGCAGGTAGGAGCGTCGTGCTTCCGTTGATTTCATGTTCAAGCCGGCGCTTCTGGTTACTCGGGGTCACATCGACCTTCTTCGGGTGAAGTCCGCCGCATGTCCGGCATCCCGGCCGGGGACGTGACCTCGCCCAACCCGCGGCGACCCGAAAATGTGACGATTTGAACGCGTGACGCGACGAGCGCCCGACAGGCCCGCTGCCAGAGGCTCCAGGAATTTCTGATCGTCTTCGGCCGGCCGCGGCGATTTGTTTTCGGATATCCGACGAACCGGCGACAGGTCAGCCGCGCCTCCCGGCGAATCAGGACGGCTCCTGACAGCCCCGGCAGATATCGGCGGATGCCAGCGGATCCGCCGGCTGGCCGCCATCCGTGTCCGGCGTCCGCCCGGCGGTACGCAGGAGGACGACAGCATCACCACTGACACCATCGCCGGCTGCCACCATCGCCGGCCTTGAGTTTCGCCGGCTCCATATTCCGCCGGCCGTGCTGGCGCCGGGAGCACATCCGGAGCGGAGAAAACCACAAGCGGAGAATTTGTGACGACACAGACACTTCCCACTGGGAGGGACGCGACAGGCGCGGCCGGCCAGGACGCGGGCGCCGACGCGTCGGGCGCGCCCGCGGTGCCGGACGCCCCGCCCGGCCGCGCCGCCCCGGCGCTGACGACGGTCATCGCGTCAGCAGCCAGGCGGCGTGGCGTCCCGCGCTGGGCCCGGCGGCCGGTGGGCCCGCTGCTCCTGCTGCTGCTGTGGCAGATCGCGAGCTGGAGCGGCAGCACGTCCACCGAACTGCTCGCCTCACCGTGGACGGTCGTCACCGCTGGCACCGATCTCGTCACAAGCGGCGAACTACCGAAGGCGATCCTGGTGTCGCTGCGCCGCGCCGGCACCGGCGTGCTGCTCGGCGGGTCCGTCGGCATCCTGCTGGCACTGCTGGCGGGGCTGTTCCGGCTCGGCGAGGATCTCATCGACGCGTCGGTGCAGATGATCCGGACCGTGCCGTTCGTGGGCCTGATCCCCCTGTTCATCATCTGGTTCGGCATCGGCGAGACCCCGAAGATCGCCCTGGTCGCCTTCGGGGTCGCCTTCCCGCTCTACATCAACACCTACGCCGGTGTCCGCAACGTGGAGGTGAGCCTCGTCGAGGCCGCCCGGACGGTCGGGCTGACCCGGCTGGGGCTGATCCGGCACGTCATCCTGCCCGGCGCGCTGCCGAACGTCCTGGTGGGGCTGCGCTTCTCGCTGGCCATCTCGTGGCTCGCGCTCATCTTCGCCGAGCAGATCAACGCCCACCAGGGCCTGGGGCAGCTGATGAACGACGCCCAGGAGTTCCAGCGCACCGACATCATCGTCGTCTGCCTGGTCGTCTACGCCTTTCTCGGGCTCACCGTCGACGCCATCGTCCGACTTCTCGAAAGGGTGCTGCTGTCGTGGCGACCGACATTCAGCGGAACGTGACCACCCTGCCCGGCCAGGAGGCGGACCTGGAGCCCGTGCGCCCACCGGCGGCCGGCCCGCTGTCGGCCCCGGACGGCATCCCGCTCGCCGTGACGGTCCGCGGCCTGCGGCGCGCGTTCGGCGGCAACGTCGTCATCGACGACCTCGACCTGGACGTACCGGCCGGCCAGTTCGTCGCGCTGCTCGGCGCCAGCGGCTGCGGGAAGAGCACGCTGCTGCGCATCCTCGCCGACCTCGACACCGAGATCAGCGGTCAGGTGCGGGTGGCGTCCCGGCGGGCCGTGGCCTTCCAGGCGCCGCGCCTGCTGCCGTGGAAACGGGTCTGGCGCAACGTCGTCCTCGGCCTTCCCGGCCGGCCCGACCGGGCCAGGGCGGCCGCGGCGCTGACCGAGGTGGGCCTCGCCCACCGGGCCGACGCCTGGCCGAAGACCCTGTCCGGCGGTGAGGCGCAGCGGGTCTCCCTCGCCCGCGCACTTGTCCGCGACCCCGATCTGATGCTGCTCGACGAGCCGTTCGGCGCCCTCGACGCGCTCACCCGGATCCGGGCGCAGGGGCTGGTCGAGCAGTTGTGGCAACGTCACAGCCCGGCGGTCCTGCTGGTCACCCACGACGTCGAGGAAGCCCTGCTGCTCGCCGACCGGGTCCTGGTCATGAAGGACGGAGTGATCGCCCACAGCACGGCTGTCACCCTCGCCAGGCCCCGTGACGTCGGCGACCCGTGTTTCGTCGCGCTGCGCGCCGAGCTGCTCGGCTGGCTCGGGGTCGGCTATGCCCGCTCCGAGGCGGCCGACGACCGTCCGGCGCGGGACAGCGAGCCCGGCCCGGCAGCCGATATCCGGGAACCTGCGCCCAGACAGAAAATTCTTTCATGACCTCCTCTCAGATACCCGCATACACGGACGTCGACCCGTTCCACCGCCGCCTGCACCAGATCACCCAGGGGCAGCTCGACCCGGACACCGCGCAGACCTCGGGGATGCGCCGGTTCTCCGCCGTCAGCGGCAAGACCGTCGGGTCGTCCAAGCTGTGGATGGGGCAGGTGCACGTCGCCCCGGCCACCGCGTCCGGGAACCATCACCACGGCCGCTCCGAGACCGCCATCTACGTGGTCAGCGGCCATCCGGAGTTCGTCTTCCTCGACCAGGCGGTCGAGGGGACGGACGAGCCCGGCCCCGGCCGTGAGGTCCGGGTGCGGACCTCACCGGGTGACTTCATCTTCGTGCCGCCGTGGGTCCCGCACCGCGAGGAGAACCCCGACCCGAGCGTCGAGGCCATCGTCGTGATCTCCCGGAGCACCCAGGAGGGGATCGTGGTCAACCTCGAGGACCTGCGGTGGGCCGGGCCGGTCCTGACCAGCGGGCCGGACATCGAGGGCTGTTCCTGACCAACGTCCTGACCAACGTCCTGGCCAGCCGTGCCGGCCAGCCGTCCTGACTGACCGTTCGCTGATCCCGTGCGGCCGCGATCCGGCCCAGCCTCGCACACCATGATCACAAAATGATCGACAGATGCTCACCAGGAGTCAACGCCATGCCCGTGGAGTTCATCGGACTGATCTCAACCAACGAAGGGTCGGAAACACACCGGCGCTCCGGAGCGGTCATCGACCCGAGCTACGTCCGCCGGTTCGCCCGCGTCCACGAGGACGCCGACTTCGACCGGGTGCTGATCGGCTACAGTTCCGCCTCGCCCGACAACATCCAGGTCGCGGCCTATGCCGCGGCCCACACCGAGCGCCTGGGATATCTGGTCGCGCACCGGCCGGGTGTGGTCTTCCCCACGGTGGCGGCCCGCTATTTCGCCACCCTCGACCATTTCTCCGGCGGGCGGATCGCCGTCCACATCATCACCGGTGGCAGCGACGCCGAGCAGCGGCGGGACGGCGACTACCTGACCAAGGACGAACGTTACGACCGCACCGACGAATATCTCGACATCCTCCGCCGGGCGTGGACGTCCACCGAGCCGTTCAGCCACGAGGGGCGGTACTACAAACTGGCGGACCATCTGGCCACCGTGCACCCGGTCCAGCAGCCGCATATCCCGCTGTACTTCGGCGGGTCGTCGCAGGCGGCCTACCGGGTCGGCGGCAGGCAGGCGGACGTGTTCGCCCTGTGGGGCGAGCCGCTGGCGCAGACCGCCGAGCAGATCGCCGCGGTGAACCAGGCCGCCGAGCGGGCCGGCCAGCCCAGGCCGGGGATCAGTGTGTCCTTCCGGCCGATCATCGGCCCGACCGAGGACCTCGCCTGGGAGCGGGCGCACCGGATCCTCGCGGACACCCGCGCGAACCTGGACGCGCCCAACGGAATCTTCAGCCAGTTCCGCCACGCGTTCAGCCCCGAGGCGGCACCGGCGAACGTCGGGTCACAGCGCCTGCTGGCAGCGGCCGCCGCCGGCGAGCTGCACGACCGGGCGCTGTGGACGCCGCTAGCCGCCGCCACCGGTGCCGCGGGCAACTCGACAGCCCTGGTCGGCACCCCGGAGACGGTCGCGCAGGCGTTGCTCGACTACATCGACATCGGCGTGACCACGCTGCTGATCCGCGGTTACGACCCCTACGACGACGCCATCGACTACGGCCGTCACCTCATCCCGCTGGTCCGCGAGGAGGTGGCCCGCCGGGACCGCGGGGAGGCGGCGAAGCGCACCACGATCGCGCCGGTACCCGCGGCGCTGGCGGCCAACGGCGCGGGTGCAAACTGAGAGTGAAGAGAAAGTGAACTGAGTGTAATGTAGACAGGCAGGCGGGTGTGCTACCAGCCAACCGGTCCACGCCCCCGTCCGGCGATCCCGGGGGGATCGCCGGATACCATGCGCGCCAGGACGAACACAACCGGCACCCGACGACAGGAGAATCCGGCGCCAGGGCGACGAAACGCAACCTCCACGAAGCTTTCCCGCTCTGTTATCCTTCGGGTGTGAATTATCACGTGGAGCCGAGACCGCGCACCGCTGGTCCGCTGCACGCCGGGCTCCTTCTGGAGGCTTTCTGGCCTCCCCGTCGCGAACACGACTTCGATCAGTACTGTCCGGGCCCCGTCGCGCGCTAGAGACGAGATCAGCGCTCACCGGCCCGTTCCGCAAAATTCTTTTGGCCGTAGCGGTCGATCGTCAGAATTTATGTGACCCACTGATCGAGAACGACACAACATGTTTTCTCGCACCCAGGCGCCGGTCCGATGGATCCGAGAGGTGTCGAGGAATCCGAAGGAGTCATTCACATGACCGCGTCACGCCCAGGTTCGTCCCACCTTGAGCAGCCCCGCCTCACGGTGACACAGAGACGCCGCCTGGATACCCTGACAACCGCCCGCGCGACGGTCGCCACCCCCCTCCGGCAGCAGCCGGAGCGCGACGTGGTGGTGCTCGGACGCGCCGCCTCCTGGCAGCAGCCGGCTGTCCAGCCGCCGGCCGGCGCACCGGTCACCTCACCGGCCGGCGTGCCGGCCGGCGCGTCGACCACCACGCCGCAGCGCCCCGAGCGCGGCGTGTGGATCGACCGTCCCACCTGGAGCGCGTTCGTCGACGGAAAGCTGCTCGACCTGACCTACCTCGAGTTCGAACTGCTCGACTTCCTGGTGCGCCATCCGGCGCTGGTGCACTCCCGGACCGCGCTGCTGCGTTCGGTCTGGGGCTACCACCTCGACGACGACCCCCGCGCGGCCGGCCGGACCGTGGACGTCCACATCACCCGGCTGCGGCGCAAGCTGGGCCCCGAGCACCGGGACCGCATCGAGACCATCCGCCGGGTCGGCTACCGTTACCGCCCCGTCCCCACCGGCCGCCAGGCATAGGCCGGGCCCGGACCGGCTGGCCGCGGGCCGGCTCCGGCCATACCGGACGACGCTAGGGACGGCCGCCGTCCGCCGGGCGCGGCCTGACCGGTGTCCCGGCCGCGCGGCTGTCCCGAGCGTCAAGGCCGTCCCGGATGCCGGGGCGGCTCGTCGTCGGCGCGCGGGACATGCCGGTGAGTCCGGTTGCCCACTGTGCCCGCTACCGTGACGCTCGGATACCCGAGTGCCTACCGTACGGTATGGTTCCCAGAAACTTCCGTGATCATGCCAAGGAGATCATCATGTCGGGGGGCCTGGCACGACGTCAGCCGGAGCCCGGTCTCCCGGTCACGGCCGCTCCCGCTCCCGACGCCGGGCGCATCCGCCGCGATGCCAGCCGGCAGCGGGCACATACCGCTGGAAACACGTAGCTTTTCTGGTAATGAGCGCAGCGGAGAAGTACCTTGACCCGATGGACGGCGTGGCCGAAGCCCAGCTCGCGTCGGTCCTCCGCCTGTCCGTGATGCGGCTGTCGCGGCGTATGCGCCAGGAGCGGTCGAACACGCTGACGCCCACTCAGATCGCCACCCTCGCCACCCTGAAACGGCACGGCTCGATGACCCTTGGTGAGCTCGCCGCGCACGAACGGGTGCAGCCGCCGTCGATGACCCGGGTGGTCGCCCACCTCGCCGAAGCGGGCCTGGTCGCCCGCGGCGCGCATCCCTCCGACGGCCGGCAGGTCATCGCGCGGATCACCGAAGCGGGCATCGACCTGCTGGAGGCCGACCGCCGGCGCCGCGACGAGTGGCTCGCCGAACGGCTGGCGTCGCTGAGCCCGGACGAGATGGCCGCGCTCGAGCGGGCCGCCCCCATCCTGGACACGCTGGCCGGCTCGTGACAGAGGCCGTCGCCAGCCCGTGACAGGGGCTGACGCGCCCGTACCGTGGCCCACCGCCCACCCCCGCGTGCGCCGGCCTCTCTCCGCGTCAGCCCGTCCATGCCGTCCATGCCGCCCCTGCCGTCCTACAGCTCCACCCAGCCGCTGTTCTCCTCGGACGCGTCCGCGGCCGCCAGCACCCGCGCGATGGTGAGCAGGTCGTGGAAGGTCGCGCCACGGACCAGAGCGGGGTCACCCAGCTCGGTGACCCGGACGACGTCGTAGGTCGCCTCGATCAGGCCGGGACGTACGCCCGGGACCGCGCGCATCAGCAGGTCGCGCGTGCCGTCCGCGTCCTGGCGCAGGACGCGGCGGCCCTGCACGACCATCCGCCCGCCGGTCCCGCAGATCGTGATCGTGGCGGTCTCCAGCCGGCCGTCGGGCCGCTCGTTGACCAGCGCCGTGGCACCGCTGGCCAACAGCAGCGCGAAGGTGACGGGCGCGTCGGCGGTGAGCCTGGCCGCGGGCATGGCGTCCGGGCTGGCGCAGACGGCGAGCACATCCCCGCACCAGCGGACGACCAGGTCGATGATCTCGGCCCGGCCGGACTGCCCCGCCGGTGCCCCGAGCATGGTCACCTGGGTGATCCGGCCGAGCGCGGCCAACGACGCCTGCACATGCCAGGCCGCCGGCCAGGCCCGGCCGTCCATGGCGACGACGTGCGCGAGGCCGGACTCCTCCGCCAGGTCGGCGACGGCCCGCAGGGACTCCGGGTCGGCGGTCGCGGGACGGGCCAGCAGCACGTGCAGGCCGGCTTCGACGGACCGGCGCGCGATCACGTCGGATCCGGGCGGCGTCATCTCGATGCACACGGCCTCGATGTCGTCGGAGAGCATCGCGACCAGATCCGCGTAGGCGCGTGGCGCCTCGGCCTCCGCCGCCCAGGCCAGCGACTCCAGCGGCTCGGGCGCGAGCAGGCCGACCACGTCCACACCCGCGTCCCGCAGCACCGATGCGGTCGTACGGTCGCTGCCGCCCGTCGCCAGGGCCATCGCGCCTGGCAGGTCGGGCAGCAGGCGCCGGGTGTCGCGCCGGCGCTCCCGCCATTCGCGCGCGCCTGCCGGATCACGTTGGGCCACCAGTTCGGGAACCGTTGTCACATACCGATAGTGCCCTCCCTCGCGGGGACCTGGAGCGTTATTCGTAACTACCCGGCATCAAACTCCCGACGCCAACGGGCGGAGATCTTTTTGTCCGACTTATTACCATCATTCCCATCAATGGTGGAACCAGCGTCGGTAACCGGTGGCCGCATCATGCAGAATCCGCGGTCATGGCTCGGATGTTCGTGGCGTTGCTCCCACCGCGGGACGTCCTGCGACCGCTCGTCAGTGCCGTCGAGCGGCTGCGGGCCGGCCGGCCGGGGCCGGCGGTGGGGCTGCGGTGGGCCCCGCCGGAGAGCTGGCACATCACCCTCGCCTTCCTTGGCGAGGTGCCCGCGGGCGTCCGGCCCGCGCTGGCCCGGGAGCTGGCGCGGGTGGCCGCCGAGCACCCACCGGCGGCAGTGGTCATTTCCGGTGGCGGACGGTTCGGGAGCCGGGTGCTGTTCGCGGCGGTCGACGAGCGGCCGCTGGCGCCGCTGGCCCGCGCGGTCGCCCAGGCGGCCAGGCAGGCCGGGGCGGACGGCCTGGACCCCCGCGAGTGGCGGGGGCACCTCACGCTCGCGACCCACCGGCCCTCCCCGCACCGGCCCTCTCCGCACCGGCGGGGCCGGTACGCCGGCACGCCGGCACCGGCCGGTCAACCGGATCTGGCGGTGCTGGCCGACAGCCTCGCCGGGGTCAGCGCCCGGCCGTGGACGGCGACCGGGTTCGCCCTCATGAGTAGCGGATCGCCGCCCGGCCCCCCGTACGCGACGACGGCCACCTGGCCGCTGGCGGGCTGACCCACCCGGTGGGCTGAGCGGCCGGCGGCACGATCATGTTTCGGCCACGGCGACGGCCGGCCCGGGAGCGATCCCGTCCAGTGCGTCCAGTTCCCGTTCACCGAGAGCGATCTCCAGTGCCCGCAGCGCCGCGGTCAGCTCGTCGACGCCGCGGGGGCGGATGGTCGCCGCGGTCAGCCCCGGCTGGGCGAGCAGCCAGGCGAGCGCCACGTCCGCGGGCCGTTCGCCGAACGACCCGCACAGGGCCACGAACGCCTCGAACCGCGGCCGGTGCCGCTCCAGCCGCTGTGCCGCCCGCCGCTGATCCGGCACCTGTGCCGGCGCGTGCGCTGAAACGCTGTCGAGCAGCGCGTCCAGCAGCGGGCTGTGCCCGATCACGCCCACACCGTAGGACTGGCAGACCGGCAGTACCTCTGTCTCGGCCGCGCGCTCCAGCACGCTGTAGCCGCACCGGTCGCTGACAAGGCCGAGGGACCGCCGCCGCATCGCGGCCTCGTTGCCCGCCGCGATCTCCCAGCCTGCCAGGCCGGACGAACCGACATAGACGATCTTCCCCTGGGTGGCCAGCATGCCCGTGGCCTGCCAGATCTCCTCCCACGGGGTGTCCCGGGCCAGCGCGGGCACCTGGAGAAGATCGATATGGTCGGTGCGCAGCCGGCGCAACGACTCCTCGCAACGCCGCCGGATCTCGGGCCCGGACAGCTTCCCGTCACCCCCGGGCAGCCCGGTCGCCAGCACGACCTGGTCCCGGCGCCCACGGCTCCTCCACAGCCAGTCGCCGACAGCGTGCTCGGCAGCGCCCGCGTCGGTGCGCCCGGTGGCATGGGCGGACCACCCATGGGCGTCCGCGGTGTCGAGGAAGGTGCTGAAAAAAGTGATACCGGCGTCCAGTGCCCGGTCCATGACTGCGCCGGGGGCATCCGTGCCCACCGATGGTCCGGCATTCATCACGTCCAGACACAGCCGGGACACCCGCACTCCGGTACGGCCAAGATGCGCGTGGATCACAGAACAATCTCCCGTCAGCGGCGACCGGCCCACCTGGACGGCCCGCGACCCACTATGCCGACCGAACGCCGGGCACCGCTTACGGCGCCCGGAAGGCCGATCCCGAACGCCCGGACACCGTAAGCGGCGCCCGGAAGACACCGGCGGGCCCTTCCGCGGAACCGTCCCGAAGCCCCGCGGAACCGTCCCGAAGCCCCGCGGGGCCGTCCGGAAGCGCCCGCCACGGACGGCCCCGAATCCCGGCCGGCCATGCCGGCGGGAAAAAGATTCGACAGCCGCGCCGAACCACGCGTAACGGGTGGCGTAGGACACGTCGGGCGGAAGACACCGATCACGGGCGTGTGCAGGCCACAACCGCGAGACTTGGGAACAACCGTTGTCTACCGCCGAACCGGCCCGAGCGGTCCACACCCCGACGCCGCGGCCCCGGCATGAGCCACACCGACGTGATCGCCACAGCGAGAGGAGCCCGGCGTGACCGAGCAGGCCAGCACTTTGACCGTCACCGACAACCGCACCGGCCGGACCTATGAGATCCCGATCGAGAACGGCGCGATCCGGGCCAACGCCCTGCGCGCGATAAAGTTCGACGAGACCGACTTCGGCCTGCTGACCTACGACCCAGCTTTCACGAACACGGCGAGCTGCCGCAGCTCGATCACCTTCATTGACGGTGACGCCGGCATCCTGCGCTACCGCGGCTTTCCGATCACGGAGCTGGCCGACAAGAGCAGCTTCCTGGAGGTCGCCTACCTGCTGCTCGCCGGGGAGCTGCCCACGTCCTCGGAGCTGGCGGTGTGGGAAAGCGAGATCACGCACCACACGCTCGTCCACGAATCGATCAAGAAGTTCATCGACGGCTTCTACCACGACGCGCACCCGATGGGCATCCTGCTGTCGAGCGTCGGCGCGCTGTCGACCTTCTACCCGGCCGCCAAGGAGATAACCGATCCCGGGCTGCGCCGGCTACAGATCGTCCGGCTCATCGCGAAGATCACGACGCTGGCGGCCTTCTCCTACCGGCACTCGATCGGACTGCCGTACGTCTACCCGGACAACGACCTGTCCTATGCCGGCAACTTCCTGAACATGATGTGGAAGGCCACCGAGCTCAAGTACGAGCCGGACCCGATTCTCGAGCACGCCCTCGACGTCCTGTTCATTCTGCACGCCGACCATGAGCAGAACTGTTCGACGAACGCGATGCGGGCCGTCGGCAGCTCCCAGGCCGACCCCTTCTCGGCGGCCGCCGCGGCTATTTCCGCGCTGTACGGCCCGCTGCACGGCGGCGCCAACGAGCAGGTGCTGCGGATGCTCACCGAAATCGGGTCGGTGGAGAACATCCCGGCCTTCATCGAGCAGGTCAAGAGCGGCAAGAAGAAGCTGATGGGATTCGGGCACCGGGTGTACAAGAACTACGACCCGAGGGCCCGGGTGATCCGGCAGATAGCCGACGAGGTGTTCAAGGTCACCGGGACGAACCCGCTGCTCGACCTGGCCCTGGAACTGGAGCGGGTCGCGCTCGAGGACGAGTACTTCATCAAGCGGAAGCTCTACCCGAACGTCGACTTCTACACCGGCATCATCTACCAGGCGATGGGTTTCCCGGTGGAGATGTTCCCGGTGCTGTTCGCGGTCGGGCGGATGCCTGGCTGGCTCGCCCAGTGGGAGGAGGGCCTGCTCGACCCGGAGCAGAAGATCGCCCGGCCGCGCCAGCTCTACGTCGGCTACGAGGAGCGTCCGTACACGCCGATCGAGGACCGCTCGCCCGACTTCGCCGGTACCGCCGACTCGATCGCGGCGCTGGCGGCCCAGGCCGCCCCGGCCCGTCCGCGCCGCTAGAAACCGCTATACCCCCGGTCCCGTGGGAAGCGCGACGAGTACTGGTCCTGGAGTGTTCCGCGGAACACTCCAGGACCAGCGCCGGCACGACACCGGAACCGGACGGTGCCGACAGTCCGGATGACACGGATGACACGGATGACACGGATGAAGCGGCGAGGGGTGGTGCGCCGGAAAATCCGGTGGAAAAGCTGGTGGAAAAAGCAGGTCCCGCGGCCTACAGACGTTCGGCCACGTAGTCGACGGCGCCGGTGAGCGCCTGGATGTCGGACGGCTCGACCGCCGGGAAGCAGGCCACCCGCAGCTGGTTGCGGCCGAGCTTGCGGTACGGCTCCACGTCCACGATGCCGTTGGCCCGCAGGGTGCGGGCGACCGCGACCGCGTCCACACCCTCGAAGTCGATCGTGACGACGACCTGGGAGCGCTGCGCCGGGTCGGCGACGAACGGCGTCGCGTAGCTCGCCTTCTCCGCCCAGGTGTAGAGGATCGACGACGACTCGGCCGTGCGGCGCACGCACCAGTCCAGGCCGCCATTGGCGAGCATCCACTCGACCTGGTCGGCGAAGAGGAACAGCGTGGCGACCGCGGGGGTGTTGTACGTCTGGTCCTTGGCGCTGTTGTCCCGGGCGGTGGTGAGGTCCAGGAACGGCGGGATCCAGCGGTCGGAGGCGGCGATCTCGGCCACCCGCTCCAGCGCGGCCGGGGAGAGCAGCGCCACCCACAGGCCGCCGTCGGAGGCGAAGTTCTTCTGCGGCGCGAAGTAGTAGGCGTCCACCTGTGACAGGTCCACCGGCAGCCCGCCGGCGCCCGAGGTCGCGTCGACCAGGTGCAGCGCTCCCGCGTCCGCCCCGACCGGGCGGCGCACCGGCTTGGCCACACCCGTGGACGTCTCGTTGTGCGGCGTCGCGTACACGTCGACACCCGGCTCGGGCGCCCACTCGGGGTGGCTGCCCGGCGCCGAGAAGACGACCGACGGCTCGGCCAGGAACGGCGCGCCCTTCGTCGTGTCGGCGAACTTGCCGCCGAACTCCCCGAACACCAGGTGCTGGGAGCGTTCCCGGACGATGTTGAAGGCGGCGGCGTCCCAGAAGGCGGTGGCCCCGCCGAGGCCGAGCAGCACCTCGTAGCCGTCGGGCAGCGAGAACAGCTCGGCCAGCCCGGCGCGGACCCGCCCGACCAGGGCGCGCACGGGCTTCTGCCGGTGCGACGTCCCGAGCAGTGAGGTGCCGGTGGCGGCGAGCCGGGCCACCGCCTCGGGGCGGACCTTGGACGGTCCGCAGCCGAAGCGCCCGTCGACCGGGCGCAGATGCCCGGGAATGACGATCTGGTCAGGCATGAATATCTCCGAGCGGCCGGGGAGCCGGGCCAACGTAGCGGGCGGACGGGCGGATGAGGCGTCCGGTGCGCTTCTGCTCCAGGATGTGGGCGCTCCACCCAGCGGTACGCGCGCAGGTGAACATGGACGTGAACATGTGCGCCGGCACCCCGGCGTAGTCGAGCACGACCGCGGACCAGAACTCGACGTTCGTCCGCAGCGGGCGGTCGGGGTACCGGTTGGTGAGCTCCTCGATGGCGGCGGCCTCCAGCGCCTCGGCCGCCTCGTAGCGGTTCGAGCCGAGATCGCGCGCGGTGCGGCGCAGCACCCGGGCGCGCGGATCCTCCGCACGGTAGACGCGGTGGCCGAAGCCCATCAGCCGCTCCTTGCGGTCCAGCGCCCGGCGGACGTACCCGGCCGGGTCGCCGGTGGCCTCCACCTCGTCGAGCATCGCCAGCACCCGGGACGGGGCGCCGCCGTGCAGCGGGCCGGAGAGCGCGCCCACCGCGGAGGACAGCGAGGCCGCCGCGTCCGCGCCGGTGGAGGCCACCACCCGCGCCGTGAACGTTGACGCGTTCATACCGTGCTCAGCCGCGGACACCCAGTAGGCGTCCACCGCCTGGACGTGCTTGGGATCCGGCTCACCCCGCCAGCGGATCATGAAACGCTCGGTGATCGTGCGGGCCCGGTCGACATCCTTCTGCGGGACGGCGGGCTGGCCGAGGCCGCGGGCCGCCTGCGCGACGAAGGACAGCGCCACCACCGACGCCCGGGCGAGATCGTCGCGCGCCTGGGCGTCGGAGATGTCGATGAGCTGGCCGAACCCCCAGTGCGGAGCCAGCATCGCCAGCGCGCTCTGCACGTCCACCCGGATGTCGCCGGAGTGCACCGGCAGCGGGAACGGCTCCGCCGGTGGCAGGCCGGGCTCGAACGAGGAGTCGACGAGCAGCCCCCACACGTGGCCGTAGTCGACCTTGCCAACAAGATCCTCGATGTCGACGCCGCGATACCGTAGCGCGCTGCCTTCCCTGTCCGGCTCGGCGATCTCGGTCTCGAAGGCGATCACGCCCTCGAGGCCGGGCTTGAAATCACTTGTCTTCTCAGACATCGAAGTCCGGGGCTCCGCTTCCTGTCTCCGCCGGCCTCGCGTGGACGGCGACGCGGGGTCTCGGCACGCCGAACGCCAGCCGATAGCTGATCTGAGCTGGTTGCATCATCGGGCAGAATTACCTGTCTGCATCCTGCCCTCTCGGCGGAAGCGGTGCCATAGCCCAGCAGGACACCGCTGGTGGCCCACCGTGAACGCGGTCGGAACTTACCCGGCGCATCGGGCCTCACCGGCCACGACGGCCCTACCGACGTGGCGCAGGTCACTCTCACCTGCGACTCGGAAGATCGCCCGCGTCCGGCGTCACCGCGTCCGGCGTCACGGAGGCCGGCCTCGGAAAGGTGACACGATCGACGGCGTGTCCGCCCGCCCGAACCACGCCCTGCCGCCGGTGCCCGATCCCGCCGCCCAACGGCGCTGTTACAGCGCGGGAAGGCTGTACGAGTCCGATCTTGCCCCCAGCTGGGTGGCCCAGTTCGCGCGCTGGTACGAGCAGGCGTCCGCGCTGGCCGCCGAGGCGGGATCGGCGCTGCCCGAGCCGAACGCGATGGTGTTCGCGACCGCGGACGCCCGCGGCCGGCCCAGCGCCCGGACCGTCCTGCTCAAGGGGTTCGACGAGCGTGGCTTCACACTCTTCACCAACCTCGGCTCCCGCAAGGCCCGGGATGCCGCCGCGAACCCGTACGGCTCGCTGGTGTTTCCCTGGCACGCCCTGCAACGGCAGGTCGTCGTCACCGGCAGGCTCGAGGAGGTGCCGCGCGCCGAGACCGCGGCGTACTTCCGGTCCCGGCCGCGCGGCTCGCAGCTCGGGGCGTGGGCGAGCCGACAGTCCGAGGTGATCGGCTCCCGGGAGCCGCTGGAGCGGCGCTGGGCCGAACTGGACGCCCGCTGGCCGGCGCCGGAACCGGTTCCGGTGCCGGCGTTCTGGGGCGGGATCAGGCTCGTCCCGGAAACGGTCGAGTTCTGGCAGGGAGG
>NZ_CAKKTL010000048.1:6343-7571 GCF_920664355.1 Protofrankia sp. CiP1_Cm_nod2 | reverse complement strand
CCCTGACCGGTTGCACGACCGGCTGCGCTACCGTCGAACCGATGCCGACGGCGCTCCTGACGATATTCCCGCCGGCACCCCTGTCGACGTTCCCGCCGGCAAGGCCCCGGCCGGTGAGCCACGGGCCGGTGAACGCGGCGCCGGCGGGCACGGCCGGCCGTGCGAGGGCGGTCGCTGGATCGTCGAGCGCCTGTCGCCATGAGACGCGGCACAGCAGCGAATTCTTACCGTGGCAGCGCCTTTGCGGCAGGCCGCGACAAGGTCACTTCGCGAACATGACACAATCGTCAATCGAGCAGGCCAGCCGAATCCTATAATCTACAGAAACACAATTCCGCCACACGCGGTTACATTTTTGATCACAACTGGCACCTCTGCGTGCGAGTTGCGGAAGCTCATTGGTAGCATCCCTCGCAACATGCTGCTGTGACAGCGGCCACAGGCCCGCTTCCGGCATGCCAAAAGCCTTGAGGGGGCAAACACAATGCGTTTAGGCAGGACGCGGCTGACTCTAGCCTGCGTAATCGGATCAATGATGATCGGGCTGACCGCCCCGGCCGCCCTGGCGGACGACCAGACCTCGACTCCCGTCCAGGGGACCGTGGCGAGCGCGGTCAAGCAGGCGCCAGCGCAGCCGGGGCTCCCGGCCGACCTTCCCGCCAAGCTCCCGGCCGACCTCCCGGCCAACCTTCCCGCCAAGCTCCCGGCCGACCTCCCGGCCAACCTTCCCGCCAACCTCCCGGCCAACCTTCCCGCCAACCTCCCGGCGGATATCACGCAGCTGTCGCCGGACGCGCTGCACAACCTGCTCACGCTCGTTCCCGGCCTGCCGGTGGACATCCAGGGCCTGATCGACCTGAGCAAAGTGGGCAACCTGCTGGCCCAGCCGCTGGCGCTGCTGCACTCCTGCGGCCCCGACGGGGGCAAGTGGCAGCTGAAGAACACCTCTGGCAAGCCTTTCGGATTCGGCTGGTATGACACCAAGGGCAAGGGTGGCACCGGCGAGATCCCGCCGGGCGGCGTGATCACTCTCGTCACCCACGTGCTCGACGCCGTCCTGGCCATTCCGTTCGACCTGCTGTCGGGCACCCTGCTCAAGGCGATCCCGGCCATCGGTGTCGCCAACTGCCCCGGCGGGGACTCGGGCCACGACCAGGACGTCGACACCGGCGGCACCGTACCGGTCTCCACACCGGCGAACCCCGTGGTCACGGACAAGGTCTACTAC
>NZ_CAKKTL010000048.1:0-5991 GCF_920664355.1 Protofrankia sp. CiP1_Cm_nod2 | reverse complement strand
ACAGGATGATGATCCTGGGTTCGCGCGTGTGCCGTCGCCCCGCCCCTGGGGTGGCGGCACACGCCGTTTCGTCCACCGGTATGCCCACTGGTACCGCGCCCACCGGAGGCACGCCCGTGTCCTCATCCTCATCCTCATCCTCATCCGTGCCGGCGGCGGCCACGGCCAGGAGCACGCCGTCCCCGCGGCGGCTGTCCCCGCGGCGCGCGGGAGTCCCGTCGCTCGTCCTCGCCGGGCTGATCGCCTTCACCGGCTGTGGCGGCGGATCGACGGACTCGCCCACGGACACACCGCCGGCAGCGCCGGCGAGCACGGCCGTCCCGCAGGCGGCGCACAGCGAGCTGGCCGCCGCGGCCTCGGCCAGCCAGGACGGGACGTCCACCATCGTCACCGCCGTCGTCCCGAAGGTGGACATCTACAAGTCGCCGATCGCCGCGAGCGTGGTCTCCCAGCTGAGCAACCCGAACGAGGCGGGCGCCCCGCGGGTCTTCCTGGTGGTGACGAAGCTCCCCGGCTGGTGGCAGGTGCTGCTGCCGGTCCAGCCCGCCGGCAGCACCGGCTGGGTGAAGGACGCCCAGGTGAAGGCCAGCCAGACCAGCTACCGGGTGGTGGTCGCCCGCAAGGACCACCGGCTGCGGGTCTATGACAAGCAGCAGGTCGTCGTCGACGAGCCGACCGCCGTCGGGACGGGTGACACCCCGACCCCGGGCGGGAAGTTCTACCTGACCGAGCTGCTCCAGCCCCGCAACCCGGCCGGCGCGTACGGGCCGTACGCGTTCGGACTGAGCGGCTTCTCGACCACCCTCGACTCCTTCGAGGGACGAGCGCCGGTGATCGGTATTCACGGGACGAACCAGCCGAACCTGCTCGGCCAGGATGTCAGCCACGGCTGCATCCGGGTGAGCAACGAGACCATCACCCGGCTCGCGCGCCTGCTCCCGCTGGGCACGCCGGTGGAGATCGTCACCTGATCCACAACGCCGGACGCCCGTCGGTACAGCCACGGGCGCCCGGCGTTTCGTCTCCGGCGGTCAGCCCGTCATGCCGGCCAGAATGCGCCCAGCGAGCTGAAGATCATTAACGAAGCCGGCGTAGGCCTCGTCCCGAGTGGCCGGCTCGACCCGCAGCACCGCGCTCGGGTGCAACGTGGCGATCAGCTGGGCATCCGACCCCGGCGGCCCGGGCAGTAACCGGCCGCGCATCTTCGTCACCCGGAACGACGGCCCGAGCAGCGCCTGCCCCGCGGTCGCGCCGAGCAGGACGACCAGCCGCGGCCGGATCCGGTTCAGCTCGGCCGCGAGCCACGGCCGGCAGGCCGTGACCTGCCGGGCATCCGGCGTCTGGTGGATACGCCGCGGCCCATCGTTGCGGCGGTACCTGAAATGCTTGACCGCGTTCGTGACGTACGCCTCGGCCCGGTCGATCCCGGCGTCCGCGAGCGCCCGGTCGAGCAGCTTGCCGGCGGGCCCGACGAACGGCCGGCCACGCCGGTCCTCGACGTCACCGGGCTGTTCGCCGACGAGGACCAGGCGCGCACGCGGGTTCCCCTCCCCGAAGACGGTCCGGGTGTCGGGCAGGTCCGCCAGCTCACAGCCCCGGCAGGACGCGGCGGCCGTGGCCAGCCCGGCAAGGCCGGCATCCGGCGGGACGAAGGGCAGAGCGCCACCCCCGCCACGGACACCGGTGCCGGTGCCGGTGCCGGTACCCGTGGTGGTGCCAGTGGGAAAAGAGTCGTCCGTCACGGTCGCATCCTCACATCCCCCGTGGTGGGGCTGGTGCCGCCACCCACCCGGCGGCACATCAGCCCCAGAAGGCTGTAGCAGCAATATTACTCCGTGCAATCAGTGCATACTGGACCAATCGGGAACCCACCGAACGCTCCACCGCAGTCAGGGGGGTACTAACGCTCATGGCGATGTCCCGGCCCAGGCGGCGCCCGCGCGTCCGGATACTCGGCGTCGCTCTCGTGGCTGTTCTGCTGGCGCTTGCCGCCGGCTCCTGCGGAGGATCGCGGCAGCCCGCCGGCGGCGCGACGCCGGGGCAGCCGGCGGTCCCGGTCGCGTCGGCCGCCGCCCGCACGAACCTGCACGCGGGGGACTACGTGCTGACCGAGGGGCCGGAAACCGCCGGTTTCAACGCGAGCACGTCCCTGGACAACCGCGGGGCCCTCTCCGTGGCCGCGATGACCGGCTTCGCGTCGTGCGTCGGAAGGCCGGGGGCCGATCCGCGGGTCGAGCCGCTGGACTCGGCCAAGGGGCCCTACTTCGCCACGAACGACAACCTGGTCTTCATGGGCTCGGTAGCGGCGGTCTATCCGGCCGAGGTGATAACGGAGGCGGTCCGGATAGCGGCCGATCCGTCCTTCCCCTCCTGCGTCGGCGACCTGCTCAAACGCGGGTACACCGAGGCCGCCGACCTGCCCGAGGGCAGCACGTTCACGGTCCTGTCGACGACGAGGCGCACACCCCCGGCCGGTGTCACCGCGCTGACCAGGGTGAAGGCGTCGATGACCCTCGACGGGCCGGCGGTGCCGATGACGTTCGACGTGATGTTCGTCTTCGCCGGCCAGGTACAGAGCTCCTTCCTGGTCGGCCGGGTGTTCGACGCGCCCGACCAGGCCATCGTGAACCGGGTCGCCAAGCAGATCGTCCGGAAGACCGCCAACCAGTAGGCGGCGCGTCGGCCAGGAGAGGACCGCCGGTCGGCAGCGGCCGGGGGCCGGGGCTACCGTCACCCCGGAGCGCTGTGCCCCGGAGCGCTCCACCTCGAGGGGAACACCCCGCCTCGGGGTGTCGCCGCCGCGCCGGCACCCAGACGTCCCTTTTGCTCCGGGCATCCATGGACGGACTACACGAAAGCTACTTTCGGCGATCGTGTGGCAACATGGTGCGATCGCTATGTATGAGGTGTTCTGTCAACAGCCACCCCTGTGGGGACCTACGGCATGCTCCAGACGTCGTCGTTCGACCGCCGCTCCAACGCGCGGCCCCGGGCAGGAAACACACGCGATCGCGTCGCCCTCGGCCCTGAGCGTGGCCCGGAGAGCCGGGCCACGGCAGCGGGAGACGAGCACGATCACGCCGCCTCTGGCCCCCTAGGACGGAGGAGGACTATTGGTACCGCAGGCTGCCGGCTGGGACCAGGGTGTCCGGGACGCGTGGGCATCCGTCATCCAGAGCGTGCCGAAGATCGGCGCCTTCGTGCTCATCGTGCTCGCCGGCGGCCTGGCAGCCCGTGGCATCGTCAGCGCCGTCAACCGTCTGCTGGTCCGCGCCGGCACCGACAACCTGCTCGACCGCAGCGGGCTGCCCCGTGCGCTCCGCCGCCCCGCAGCCGACCTGCGCACCGGCCTCATGCGGATCACGTTCGCCATCGCCGCGCTGGCATTTCTCCAGCTGGCACTCGGCGTGTTCGGAGCCAACCCGGTCAGCAGCCTCATCAGCGACCTTGCCGTTCTGCTGGCACACACCGTGCTCGCCTGCGTCGTTCTCGTGATCGGAGCCACCCTGGCGTCCACCGCGCGCAGGTATGTCGGCAGCGCGCTCAGCGGCCTGCCCTACGCCGGGACGGCGGGGGGCATCAGCGCCGCCATCATCATGATCGGCTTTGGCAAGGCCGCCCTGGACGAGCTCGGCCTTGCCACATCCGTGACAACACCGATGCTCTACGCTGTTCTCGCGACCGTCACCGGAGTGACGATCGTGGGGGTGGGCGGCGGGCTCATCCGTCCCATGCAACAGCGCTGGGAGGAGGTCCTGCGTCGCGGCGGACAGGAACTGGCCAGCGCCCGGTCGACATGGCAGGGCAACCGGGCACGCTCCGCGGCCGAGGAGCCGATGCTGGTCGCCGTGAGCGACCTGGTCGCCTCCGGCCGCACCGGCAGGCGGCCGGGCACCCCACGCGAGCCGCTCCCTCCGCAACACGACGCAGGCGAACCCGGCGGCCACGCCGAACCCACCCGCCAGCCATGACCTTCCGATACGGGGACGGCCGCCACACCAACAGGCCGCCGCAATAGCGACATCAGTCCAGAACGGACGCAACGGACACGTGTCCGTTCCACGAACTGACGCGCGCGACAGGAGTGGGTAAGGCACTCTGGTACGACAGCGAGTCGCAACCAACGGCAGCCAAGGACCACCTACGGAGCACGTCACGACAGGCACATCACTACGGGGCACGTCACTACGGGGCACGTCACGCAGCACGCGGGAAGTAGGGAGACATCTCGGTGGACACGCCATCAGACCTGGAGCGCTCCCGGCTGCTCCTGGTCTGGCTACAGGCCCGTCGCGCCGTCGACCGCTGCCTGTCGGACCTGCTCGCGGCCGGGCCGGCCGGTGAACGCCGCGTCCGCGAACAGCTCGGACTGGTCGACGACCTGGAAAGCCGCGCGCGAGAGGCGTTCGTGCAGTACCGCGCCGTGGTCCTGCAGTCCCTGCCGGACACCGGCCCGGCGGACACGGCGGACATAGTGGACTGGGAGGTTCCCCTGGACACGGCGGGACGCCCACGCCTGGGCGTCGTGCGGACGGGGCAGCCTGGTCCGGATCCGGAGCGGGAGCAGGTCACGGGGACGGCGCCGAACACCGGCTCGGTGCCCGGTTCCGGCGCTGGCCTGGGCCGTTCGGCATCCGGATCCAGAACGGATCTCGGTCGTACGGTGTCCGGGCCCACACCCACCATCGGGGCGCGGCCGCCCAGGGACTCGGCCCGCCCGGGGACTCCCGCGGCCACCGCGCCCGCTGGCGGGGCCAGCGGGCCTCCCGGATCCCCTACCGGGATCACCGGAGCGACCGGGACCGTCACGGGCCGTCCTTCTCCCGCGGCTCCTGCCGTGTCCGCCGCGCCATCCGCCCGTCCCAGCGCTTCATTACCGTCCGCGCCTCTGCCGTCCGCGAGAGTCATACCGCTCGTCGGCCGGGACCGCGAAGCGGACATCACGCGCGGAACTCGAGCCATCCGGGGGAGTCAACGCCGGCACCGGTGACGGGCTTCTGTCACCAACAGGACAAAATGGGTGTGATGCCGCCCTCCCGTCCGCCCCGCCCGCCGTTGTCCCAGTGCCGCCGCCATGGCTCGCCCCGCCGCCGCGGCCTGCCGCGCCGTAGCCCGCTGGCCTGCTGCGTCGTGTTCATCTCCATGCTGGCCCTGTGCGCCGGGGGGTGCGCGGCCCTCTACGACCGCGTCCTGCCGACCCCCTCCCCGACCACCCTCAGGATCATCGTGCCCACCCCGACAGCCGGGCCGGACGCCTACGAACGGTCGGGACGCACGACGCCGTTACGCCTGACGCTGCCGGCCGTCACGGCCGCCCGGCCCTTCCCGCTCGTCATCGCGTTGCACAGCCTGGACAACGACAGCACGGAGCCCCAGTCGCTGTGGGGCTTCGAGGCGCTCACGGGCAGCGCCGGGTTCGCCGTGGCCTACCCCGACGCGCTCAACACCTCCTGGAACGCGGGCACCTGCTGCGGACGGTCCGCGGCCGAGCAGGTCGACGACGTCGGATGGCTACGGGCGCTCATCTCGCATCTGGAGCAGCACTACCCGATCGACCGGCAACGGGTGTTCCTCGTCGGTTTCTCCAACGGTGGCATGATCGCCTACCGTTACGCCTGCGAGCATGCCGGCGAGATCGCCGGGATCGCGGTGGTCGCGGCCAGCCTGCAGACGGCCGGCTGCGCGCCGGCGAAACCGGTGACCGTGGTGGCCATCCACGGCCAGCTCGACGAGCGCGTCCCGTATGCCGGCGAGGCCTGGTCCGAGACGCTCGGGACGCCGCTGCGGTCGGCGCGGGAGAGCCTGTCGCCCTTCCGGGCCAGCGCCGGCTGCCCCGAACCGTCGCTGCCGCGGGACACGTTCACGGTCGGCGGCGACGGTATCGCCGTCGGGAGCGCGGCAGGCGGCCAGCTGGTCGGCCTCGCGCAGGACAGGGCCGCCGGCCCGGCCGGCGCCGGCGGGGGCGCACAGCAGGCGCCGGCCGGCCAGGCC
>NZ_CAKKTL010000047.1:16242-29793 GCF_920664355.1 Protofrankia sp. CiP1_Cm_nod2 | reverse complement strand
GGAGAATGTGGACCTGCAGCGCGAGCTGTGCCACGACGCGCCCTTCTACACCCTCGGGCCGCTGACCACGGACATCGCGCCCGGCTACGACCACATCACCTCCGCGATCGGCGCCGCGATGATCGGCTGGTACGGCACGGCGATGCTCTGCTACGTCACCCCCAAGGAGCACCTCGGCCTGCCCGACCGCGACGACGTCAAGGCCGGAGTGATCGCCTACAAGATCGCCGCGCACGCGGCGGACCTGGCCAAGGGGCATCCAGGCGCCCAGGCGTGGGACGACGCCCTGTCCGACGCCCGGTTCGACTTCCGCTGGAGCGACCAGTTCCACCTCGCGCTCGACCCGGAGACCGCCGAGGCCTTCCACGACGAGACCCTGCCCGCGGCGCCCGCGAAGTCGGCGCACTTCTGCTCGATGTGCGGCCCGCACTTCTGCTCGATGAGGATCACCCAGGACGTGCGCAAGTACGCCGAGGAGCACGGCCTCGCCGAGACCGACGCCGTGGCGGCCGGCCTCCAGGAGAAGTCGGCGGAGTTCGCCGCCCACGGCAACCGCGTCTACCTCCCGATCACGGAATCGTAGAAACCGCGGGCATCGGCGGCTGGGCGTCGGCGGGCACCGTAGGTACTTTCGGTCGCTCCGACGACGGTTTCCACCTACGGCTTCCGTATCCGTAGGTGGAAACCGCTGCGTTGATGACGGTTTTCACCTACAGGTCCGGCTCCCAGCCGCGTTGGCGTAGTGCTGTGGCGACCTGTTCGGCCACCAGCCGCGGTTCGGTGCGCAGCACATGGACCGGGAAACGCAGGATGAGGCGGTCCTGGAGCACACCGGCGTTCTGGCGGGCCAGATCGTCCCACCACTGGCGCACCTCCCGATGGTGGCCACCGTCGATCTCCACCCAGACCCGCCACGTCTCGTACCAGACGTCGAGGTGACAGTGGCTGCCACCGGCGTCGATCCTCTCCTGCCGTCGCGCGGCCGGCAGACCGTAGCGGTTCTCGATTTTTCGATAAAGGATTTCGGCCACCGAATGGGCGCCGTCACCCAGGTCACCGAGGGTTTCGATGATCAATGCGTTGCGGCGCAGCGGCCCACGGCGCTCGACGACACGGCGAAGCTCGGCAACGGTGACCAGCCGCTGCTGGACGGCCGCGGCAAGCACAGCACGTGCGTCGTCCTCGTCCGGGGCCCAGCTGGCCATGTCCACGACCGAGCGGGGCAGCCGGGTCCGCGGCGGCGACCGCCGCGGGTGCACATCATCGGAGCCGAGATGACGGCTGCGTCGGATGATGACACCGGGGCGCCGCGTCACATGCCGGGCGGCGTCGACAAGGACGACGACCGGGCCGCCGTCGAACCCGCGTAAGCCGTCGAACGACGCCGCGGACACCCCGCCGAGCACCGCACCCGATCCGATCGACTCGACGGCCGCCCACAGCAGCTGGCTGCCGGTGATCGGGCCGGAATGGGTGACGAGCACCCCCCGCATGGGCCGCTGCCAGCGGCCGCTGCGCAGCTTCCAGCGGATCTCCGCCTCGGTCATCCCAGCATCCAGAGCCGCACGGACCGAGATGACGCCATCCTGGGCTGCCGCGATCCGCTCCCAGCCCGCACGTTCCCCACGCCCACCGGCCCGCCGCCTGGACGCGTGACCGTTTCCGCAGGTCTCCTGGCCGCAGCCATCGTCGCCGCGAGCCTCGCTGCCAGGCTCCTCGCTGCCAGGCTCCTCGCTGCCGCGACACCTGCCGACACCGTTCTTACTGCCGCTGTTCTTGTCACCGCTGTTCTTGTTGTCACCACGCGGGTGGCGCAAGCCGGGATCATGGGCCATGCCCCCACGCTGCCACGATGTTCACCCACCCGCGAGCGAGGGCAGCTACCTGTGGACAATGCAGGCCGTAGGCGACAACGGGGCCCGTAGGTGGAAACCGTCGTTGCCACAACCAAAGCCACCTACACCCACGGAGCCCGTAGGTGGAAACCGTTGCTGCCACGACCGAACCCACCTACACCTTCCGCCCCGGTGCTCGAGCCCCCTCCGTTCGGGGTGCGCGCCGTCCCTGTCACACTGTGCGCAGCCGACAGCGTTTACGGACGGACGGGGGCACATGGCTGGCAAGGTAATAATCCACCTGCTCGGCACATCCGACGTGGGAATCACCACCGGCGGCCGGCTTTCCGGCGAGGCGGTACACGATCTCGAAAAAAGGTACGCCGATATCGAGAAGGTTCTGAACGGCGTGGCTGCCGCGGCGGAGGAGTGGACGAACGCCGCTGCTGACAGCGCTGTACGGAACGCCGCGAAGGAGGAGTTGAGCAAGGCTCGGAACGATATAGAACCGCTTCTTGTCACGCATGAATTCACTAATACGCGGACAGGAAAAAGCGGGCGCCGAAGCGCCCCGCTGGCGACTCTTCTCCGTAGTCAGAAGGATTGGGGATCCGCCCGGCTCGCTCTCGCGACCACGCGACAGGAGCCTTCGGAGGCCGCCGACACCTGGCGGATCTTCAAGCTGATAAGAAGCGCGCTGGAAATCTGGCCGGATCTTTACGCGGATGTGGCGCTGAGCGCCGTGGACGAGATCCCGATGGGGGCGCCGTTGACCGCTGCTGCCCGGGACGCTGTTGACTCCTACCTCGAGAACAAGCAGCTCGACGGCGTCTTTCTCGGCTATGGGACGGGCGCGAAGAACAGTCTCAGCGGGCTCTTTCTCGGCTGTCTCGAGTCCACTTTTACGGTCGATCTTGTTCCGCTTCAGGAAGGGCATGGCCGAACGTCGCTGACGTTGCAGTCGGACGCGCGTGGCTGGCTTTCCAGGAAACGCCACTTCCGCGGCCTGGCCGAACTGGCCGAGTGTGCTGGAAACGAGCGGGAAAGCTGGGCATGGAAGGCGTTACACTGTCGTCAGATCCAGGACGACGACGGTTTTCGGTATGCCGTTGGGCGGGCGGGGCTGCCCGAGCTGGAGAAGGACGAGTTCGGCCCGCGTTCCCATCATTCCGTTGAGAGCGCCTTGCTCGACAGGCTGCTCCGGAACGAGGTCGCCGCTCTCCTGCAGGTTCGCTCGTGGATCTATGATCACTACCGTGAGCTGGTGGAGAGCGAGCCGGACGGAAGTAACTGGCCCGAGATCGGAAAGCGGACGCTGGGTCCTCTGATAGGAAGCGTCGAGGACAACCATGAGCTCGCCGGTCGTCTGCCGAGGGAGTTCCTGGTGTCCAGTTCTGTCAAGCATCTCAACGAGGTTGCCAGCAGCGTCGCGCACGACGCGCTCACGGCTTCGAAGGGTTTTCGGAGGGCTGACGGCTACTTCCGCGAGATCGCTGAGGCCGCTGACCGTCGGGATCCTCGGCGGAAGCTGGGGCTCTCGCCGAATCCGGCGCGTTGGTCGTCGCTCCCTTCGGGACGGCTGCTCGTGGTTCAGTGCGTGGGCGGGCAGGATCTCCGTCCACAGCTCACGGCCATTCTCGACCATGACTTCCAGAACATCCGGATCGACGAGGAAGTCGAGGAAGTCAACTGGAAGATCGATATCTTGATGATCGCGTCTGTCAGTACCGCTGACAAGGCACAAAGGGAGATCGAAGCGCTCTGGGCGGCGCTCGAACGGCGGTGGAGCCAGGCGGCGCAGCCCGAAGGGCACGACGGCGGGGAGGTGTACGACGGCAGGCTGGCCCGGCTGCGCTACCCGATAGGGATCACCTTGAAGCCGGCGCCACCGTCAGAATCCGGCCAGGTGAACAGAGAGAACAACATCGAGATGATGCGTGCGGAGATTGTCGATTCCATCAGGGTTCTTGACGCGACATTCGCGCTGCGCGATGCCGAGGCCGTTGTCTTCCTGGGCGGCCCGGCGACCCACGGTATGAACCTCGCGGCTGCGTTGGCCGCACTCGACTGGGCTGTGAAGGAGGGATGCCCGGCATACGTCGGCTCCATCGACGAGATCCGGCACACCGGCCCGGCCGGTCCGCCTCATAGCACGGTGAGTGTCTCGGACCGACATGTACTGGCATTACCGACTTACGACGGTCTGTTGAAGAATGTTGCCGCCCGGCAGGTCGAATCCCTGGAGTTTGTCGCGGCTGCGGCGACGCTGCGTCGGGGCGGGCGGGAGCTTCGTGATATCGCGGGCAGAGTCGACGATCTGCGCAGGGACGCGTTCGACTGGGATTCGGCTCGTGCTGCTCTGATTCCGGAGGTAGAGAAGCGGCGGGAGGAGGCCGCGCGCCGGTTGGAGTTGGTCCGAGCGCTGGGGAAAAACGACGGCTGGGGCTCGGTCTGTCTCGCGACCGCGATCTGTGAGCACGTGTTGAAGGAAGAGAAGAAAGGAAATAAGGGGCCCTGGGAGGAGGGGCCCCTGAAGAATCTTTCCCGGATTCGTAACAACAGCCCGACCACCCACAATAATGATCATGCCTCGTTGGCAAAGGCGCTGAGTGAGAAGCTGGGAACTCCGGTAAGTCAGGAGGATGCCCTCGACGTTCTCGATCTTTTTCTGGAGAAGGTCCAGAAGCAGTTGCTCGAAGGTATTATGATCGAGGTGGACATCGCTGAATACCGGAGCCGGTACGAGGACATCCTCGACGATCTCCGTAGTGCTCGTTCCGGGGTGACCGGGTAGAGATTTCTCCTGGTGGTTGTGCTCCGCGGGGCACAGCCACCAGGAGGGCCGGGTCGGGGTGAGGTTACTGTTCGTGTAGTTCGTGGAGCGGGGTCACGTTCGTGGTGAGTAGAGGCAGCGTGTAGCCGTACCTCATCGTCGGCTTTTTCGGATTCTGTGCACTGACCTTCTCGTTGAGCTGGAACCAGGCGACGATCTCCGAGATGTCGTCACCTTGGCGCGGTTTTGTCGAGCCCCGTGGATAGCCGACGCGGACGCCGTCGCCGTAGCCGGTGGCGGCCCGGCGCAGCGCGGCGATGTGGGCGGCTTTGTCGAAACTGCCACCCGTCGCTTCGGTGGTCGCCGTCCGGAAGGACTCGAGCAGTGTTTTCGCGATCTCGTCGAACCGCTCCGCACCGCCGTCCACGGAATCCTGGTCGATGGCGCCGAGGCAGCCGGACAGATCCCGGTAGGCGGCGGCCACCGTCTCGCCCCGGACGAGAGAACTGTCTTCCGGCAGCAGTTCAAGGGTGACCGAGCCCAGCCCGAGCGGCCGGCCGCGCCCGAGCCGGAACACGCCGAAATCGGCTGCCTTCGCCGACGGCTCCAGTTCTCTGGGGACGGCGAGTTCGCGAGGGTCGAGCAGCCACAGCAGCGCGCCGAGTTCCGCGTCGGTCATGTTCGTGACGTCGATGTCGAAGGTGAACGTGCTGTCGGCCCTGACCCAGGCCAGCACGGAGGCGTTCCGTTTTGTCCGTGGCTTCACCGGCTGTCCGTCCTGAGCCTGGCCCCGGCTCTGGGAGCCCTGTTGTTGCTGGCCGACGATCCGGACGGTGACCTTGTCCCGAACGTAGTCGTCGGGCCTGTCCTCAAGGTCGCGGTGGCGGGGGAAGACCTTGAAACCGCGCAGGCCCGCCTCCGGGCCGTACATTTCCGCCTTCAGCATTCTCTCGCCCACCGGTGTCCCGGCGGGGTCGGCCGCGCTGTAGAAACGGGCCTGGCTCGGCTTGGGCGCGCCCAGTTCGATCAGCGGGAGGCCGACATTGCCGAGCAGCTTTTTCTTATGGAAGTTGGTGATCTCCACCTTCTCGGGCAGGACCGGGGAGATCACGACATGTCCGCGATAGGCGGTCGCGCGTTCGTCGCGCTCGTCGGCACGCTGCTCGACCGTGCCGAAAACCCGGTCCGCCGCGGAGAATTTGTCAAAAGCCGTGGGAGGCTGGCGACGCGCCGCCGCAAGCAGCTCCGCCGGAGGTCTGGAGAACGGCCGGCGCCCGACCATGACAGGCAGCAGCCGTTCCAGCCGCTGGCCGTCATGGGAGAACACGCCGTACAGCAGATCCCCCGCTTCCAAAGGCCGCTGTCGCTCGGTTCTGCCCGCTGAGCTCTTCTTCCGGATGCTTTTCCTGACTCGCTCTTCCTTGGTTTTCCTTGCCCATTCGACGACCGGCAGGGACGCTGTCCTCTCTTTTCCCGGCCGGACACTCGGTGGCGCTCCGTCGAGTTCACGGACATAGCTGTCGAGCACCTCCCGGTAGGCGGCCGCGACGGTGTCGGTAAGCCGGACGGGTTTCGGTGGCAACAGGTTGTCCGGATCCGTGAAGAAGATTCGCTCATGTTTTTTCGAGGGGAAGTTCTTCGCATCGTGATTCTGGTTCGTGCGGCAGACCCAGCCGTCCACCGTAATAGTTTCGGGGTATCTGTCGGCAACGCTGCCGATCGGGCGGATATCACCTCCTTTCGCCCCGATCCCGGTGACCAGCCAGTATGAGTAGATATTGTTTCGCACGCTGGTCAGCTCGACGCTGACCTCGTCTTTGTGGGCGAAACGCCGGGCGGCGGCAAGGCCGTCTCCGGTGCGGAGGCCAGCCGGTTCCCAGATGAAATTCTTGATAGCGCTGTCGTCGGGGAGCAGTGCGGCCGGCATGTAGTCGTCGACCCGTCCGAATTCTCTCCGGGTGCCCAGCAGGGGCCTGGCGTGCAGTTCGCCGTCGATCTCCTCGATGCGTACCGGGGTCAGCTCGAGGGCCTCGTACGGCTGGGAACGGAATGCCAGCGGCAGATCGTGCCGGGCCGCGACCCCGAAGCGGGAGAGGGTGGCGATCTCGTAGGCGGAGCGGAGCATTCCCTTGACCGACGTCACCGGAATCTCGACGTCGTTGCCCTCCGTGGCGCCTTTCGCCTGCCCGGACCGGGAGCGGAGCCGGAGGAAGGTGTGGCCGGCCTCGGTCTCGTAGCCCTCGTGGTCCGTGGTGTCCTTTTCCGCCTTCGAGGCGGTCTCGCCGACGATCAGTGGAGTGCGGGCGGTCAGCCGTACCCGCAGGCGCCCGTTCCACAGCTCCGGCCGCAGCCGGTCGTGGCCGGCCGGGGCGCCGTCCGCGAACGGGGGTCCGGCCGGCCGGGGCGGCAGCGGCGCGAAGTTGTAGGCGTGGTGAAACGGTTTCCCCTCGGAGATCCCGGAGTTGTTCGCCCGAGCTCCGTTTCTTGTCCCCGCGTTTCCACGGGTCCTGTCGTTCCCGCTGCTCGTGGTGTAGGTACCGCGGCTGTTGTCGCGGGGCGCTCTGCTCACGGCTCAGGCCTCCTGGGCGGGGAATGATGCTGGGACCGCGGCGCCGCACAGCAGTTCGTCCGCGGGGACGATGTTGCCGTAGCGTGGCTCGGCCACGAAAACCTCGAAGCTGGGCAGGGCCGCTCTGGCACGTTCGGTGAAACCCGTCACCGGCGCGACGAACGGGCTCACCCTGTCCTGCTGGAAGCGGGCCCAGCCGAGACCGGCCGGCAGCGCCGTGGATTCGGTGAGCGGGCGGGCCGAGCCCCACAGCAGGTAGCTGTTCTCCCGAACCCAGCACGCCGTCGTGTCCGTCGTGTCCGCCGTGTCCGTCGTGTCCGCTGGCTGTTGTTCCCGCCGCGCGTCCTCCGGCGGCGCCGTCCGGGAGCCGTCGGAGGAGGGGGAAGCGGATACAGGAGGATCGGAAGCGGCGGGATCGGTGAGTATGACCAGGACGGCGTGCTCCGCCCCGGCTACCCATCGCCACTCGGCCGCGAGCACATCCGGCCCGTTGCCGAACAGGCGTGCCTCGAAGATCTTCCCAAGGGCCTCCGCAGGCAGCGCTTCGCCGTGTTCGTCCACCAGCTGCCAGTCGGTGCCGAGTTCGGCGAAGCGGGGGCCGCCGGTGCCGTAGAGCAGGGCGTACAGCAGCGGCGGCACGGGCTCGATGTCCCGGAGCGCGGCCAGCGCGTCGGAGAGCCCGCCGCCAGGCAGTCGCCGCTCGCCCAGCAGTGCCTTGCGGAGCGTCATGCTTCCCCCTCGCCGTTGTTCACGGCGTCGCCGTCACCTGCGGCGCTGCCGTCCGGGTTGTTGCCGGGTGTGCCGGGCGGGCCGATCCAGCGGATCCAGTCACCGTCGGCCGGCAGCAGCTTGCGCGCTTCGGCGAGGACGGCCGCGACGACCGCCGCCGGGCCCGCTTTCCCTTCCGTCGCGGACCAGCCGGCCGGCCATGGACGCCCGTCCGTGCCCGCCGCGCGGGCGGGGCCGCGGGCCTGTGCGTCGATCTTCGTCACGGTGAGCGCTCCCAGGCCCCGGGTGCCCCGGCTGCCCAGGGGCAGCGTCCCGGCGGCGAGCTCGGCGAGGACCAGGTACAGCAGGATGAGCGCGGCGTTCGCCCGCCCCGCCCGCTCCTCCGGTTCCGTTGGCTTCCCGGGATTCGGCCAGCCGGTGGTCAGCCGGTCGAGGTCGATCTCGATGGTGATCGGCTCCCAGCCCTGTTTCTTCTTGTTGTTCGCCTCCGGTTGTTGCACGGGAAGGATCGTGAACAGCCGTTCGTCCGCCGGGGCCGAGGTCCAGCGGTCCAGCGCCACCTGGGTCGAGAGCGTCCCGAGCCGGCCCGCCGCGGACGCGAAGGCCGGACCGCCCGCCGCCGGGGCCGCGCCGCCGGCGCCTGTCACGGCGCCGCTGCCTGCTGGGGCAGCACCGACCGTCGCCGAGGCACTGTCGCCTGCCGAAGGGGAGCCGTCCGCTGTGGAGGACGTGCGCAGGGCGTCGGCTTCCAGCCGGCTCAGCCCGGTGGCCAGGTGGACGTCGGAGATCCGTAACGGCGACTTCCAGTCGGCGGAGCCGAACAGCAGCCGCACCAGCTCGGGGTCGTCCGCCCGGTCGAGGACGAAGTCCCGTTGCCCGAAAGGCCGCTCGCCGTCCGCGCCGGGCTGCCCATCACCGATGATCGTCCGTGCGATGCGAGTGGCCCGGGTCCGGAACGCGCCTTTGATCTCCGAGGCTGGCAGGACGGGCTTCCAGACGAAGCTGTCGGCCGGAATGTCGTTGCTGTCGGTAGCGGTATTCCCGGTGGTGGCACGCCGCGCCATGCCCGGCCGTGCCCGGCTGCCTGTCGCTTCCGGCGCGCCCGCCGTTCCAGGCGCGCTGGTATCCACCCGGCGCGCCAGGACGGGGACCGTCACCTGGCGTTCCTGATCGTCGCCCTGAGGGATATGGCCGACGGTCCGGCCCGCCGCGACCAGCAGGGCGAGCCTGGGATGCCAGTCGACGGTGACTGTCAGTACGGAGGAGCTGGCGGGGATCTCCAGCGGCAGCTCGACGGACGTGAATCCAGGGCTGTTCCTGTCTCGGGTGTCCACGCCCAGCCAGGCCTGCAGGCCACGCAGGGTGGCGACGTCCATCCGCCGCAGGCTGGCCTCCGTGGCTCTGACGGACCCGAGGCCGCGGCTGGACGCGGCGCCCAACAGGATCGCTCCCCTGGTGAGCGCGGTAGCCAGCGAGGCGAGCATCGTCTTGAGTGTCAGATCGCCACCGTCGTCACCCGTACCGTCACCCGTACCGTCACCCGTGCCGTCACCTGGGCCATCAGTTCGGCCGTCACCTGGGGTGTTGCCGGCGCCGTCGCCCCGGGGCCGGTCCGGCCTGGCGCGCGCGTCCGTGGTCAGGCAGAGGGTGATCCTGGTGCCGGCGGGCAGGACCTCGCGGTCGTACTTGATACCGTGCGCGGCGGTCCCGGTCACGCGGTCGATGCCGACCCCGTCCCGGGTCTCGCTGTCGCCCTGGACGCCGGTTTTCGGGTCGGCGGGCGTGAGACCGGGCAGCGGGGCGTCGGCGACGACGATGCGGCTCGCGCCGTCGATCGACCCCCAGTGCCGCCGGACGGCCTCCGGCGTCCACGTCCGTTCGCACCAGGCGCGCAGGGCGCCTGCGATCGACGTGCCCGGAATGTAGTACTGACCGGCGCCGTTGACCGCCAGGGTCAGATGCGAACGCTGTCCCTTGCCGTCGCCCGCCGTGTCCGGGCCGGGTACGGCATCCGAGCCCGGCCCGGCGAGCGGATCGGTCAGGCCGGCCCCGCCGACGTGCAACGGGGCCTGGGTGACCAGCGTCGCGGCCAGCCGGTACCGGATGCGCGGGCGGAAGGCCGGCGGCTTCTCCCCGCCAGCGGAATAGGCCCACAGGGGGTCGTCCCAGATGCCGGACGTGCCCGTGCCGCCCGCGCTGTTCGTGCTGTCTGCCGCTGTGGTCATGCCGGGTTCTCCGTCCTCCGGCGGGCCGCTGCCGCGGCCGGTTCCGCTGTCGGTTCCGTCGTCACTGCCGTTGTCACTGCCGCCGTGGCTTGCGCCTCCAGGAGCTCGATCCGCTCGGCGACCAGCTCGGGGTCGTTGAAGCTGACCTGGCCGAACCCCTCGGCCGTGCGGCCGCCGATCCCGGTGATCTCAAGCCGGGCGAGGACGTCCGCGCCGGAGCCGTCCCAGCCAAGCCGCAGGCAGGTACCGGCGGCGAGCGCGACCAGCGTCGGCCGGGGCAGGCCGGACGGGCGGTGCCAGGAGCTGATCCGTCGGGTCCGGGCCGAGGCAGGCACCGGCCCGCGGCTGCCCGGATCAACCGGGACGAGGTTGTCGACACCGACACCGAGCCGTTGCAGCAGCCGGACGAGGTCGGTGACGTCCGCGGACATCCGCAGCCGGGAGTCCCGGACGATTGTGTCCGAGCGCAGCCACACGAACAGCTCGCCCTTCGAGACATCCGGGGTACCGCCCGTCCCGCTCGCCGGGGCACCGCCCGTCCCGCTCGCCGGGGCACCACTCGTGCCGCCCGAGACGCCACCCGTGCCGCCCGAGACGCCGCCTGCGCCGCTATAGGCGCTGAACGTGTCCCTCTGGACGCCATCCGTACCGATGGGGACGCTATCTGTCCCTGCCTGGGCACCATTTGTGCTGACCGGGACGATGCTGTCGCGTGGGGGGCGGTGCCGCACGCCGGAGACCTCCACCCGCACCCGGCCGTACTCCGACTTGGATTTCCCCCCGAGCCGGACGTCCTCGCTGGCCAGGCACGCGCGCGGCCAGTCGGGGCCGGCCGTGGCCAGCGCGTCGTGCAGACGCTGGCTCACCCGCACGTGGGCGCGCAGCCGGGTGTCGGTATGGATGTCGTCGGATCCGGATGTGCGCGGCGGGATCACCTGGACGGTGTAGAGGCCGGAGTCCTCGGTCGGTCGCTGGCTGTACTCCTCCACCTGGTTGTGCATGGCGACCGCGAGCACCGGCTGGTGGAAGAGCAGGCGTGTGGCGCTGGGAGCGTGCTTGTCGGCACCGGCCGATCCACCAGCGTCGACCGGCCCGGTGCCACCGGTCGGCCCGGCGGCTCCGGCAGCGTCGACGGGCGCGACGTAGCCGGTGCGCATCGGCTTGTACTGGGCCTTCGGCTGGCCGGCGCGTAGCCGGTTGAGCACATTCCGGGGGTCTCCGTCTTTGGCGTCTTTGGCTCCCTGGGCCTCCTTGGATCCCTGGACGCCGTTGGCGCCACCGGCGCCGGAGTGGTGTGAGCTGTCGGAACCGGACGTGTCAGCCGGATCCTTCGCCCGCTGGAACGCCAGTGGGACCGGGTTGGAGCGCTTCCCGGCGACTTCGGGCGTCGCCGCTGTGACGATCAGCTCGCCGGCGGTCACGGCGTCCGCCGCGGCCTGGGGAGCGAGCCTGCGCAGCGCGCCGTGGACCCAGGGCAGCAAGGTCGTCCCGGGCAGCTGGTCGGCGCCGGTGAGCATGTTCCCGCTCACCCCGGTGGACGCGAGCACCGGCTGGTCCACGGTGATCGTCAGATCCACCTCGAACCAGCGCTCCGCCGCAGCCCGGGCGACCACAGCCGGTGCGTGACCCTGAACGACCACCGGCTCTGCCGGTGCCGGTACCTGGCCGCGGAAGTCCGTGACCGCCCGGAAGGCGTTGTCGAGAAGCCGGAGGCGGGCGCTGTCCGCCTTCTTCCGTGCGATGTCGGCCTGGTCGGCGTCGGCCAGGCCGACGGATTCGGACTTCGAGACCAGCACCCGTGCGGCACCGGCGCCGCGGCGCCGGTCTCCGCCGACCGCGTCGATGAGCGACGCCCCGATCAGCAGCAGCGTCGCGGCCGCGCGCCGCTGCTCCCGTGTCCAGGAGTCCGCGTCGACCAGCCGCGCGGTGGCGAACAGGGTCGCCGGTTTGGCCATCTCGACGAAGCGCAGCATGTCGTCGTGGGCCCGGCCGGTCCGGTGGTCGATCGCCACCCCCGGCTTGATCAGCGTCCACCGGTCGCCGCGGTCGCCGAGCGCGGGGATCGCGGGCCGGTCCGTCCGCGGCTTCGCCTTGGGCGGCAGGTGGGCGGAGCCGACGGTGAACAGCGGCGCCGTTCCGGCATGGCCGAACAGCGCGCGCGTCCACGCCCACCAGGGCCGGTTGGCCTCGCCATGGCGGGCCGCCTCGGCGTCCAGCGCGATGCTCGCCTGTGCGCAGGCGTCGCGCCACAGGCCGGTCAGCGTCGTGCCCGGCAGGTACGGCCGTCCATGGGCGTCCCGCCGGATGGTGGCGTCGATGCCGCCCGGCAGCCCGTAGCCGCTCCCGACGTGCCAGTCGCCCGTGATGTCGACGATCACGGTCAGCGGGTCCGGCACCGCGCCGTTTTCGAGGTCCAGGTCAGGCATTGGCATTCTCCGAACGGTTCTTCTCCAGCAGGGACGCGGGCAGCACGTCGACCAGCTCGAGGGCGTCCAGCAGGCCGGTGACCCGGACGGTTTTCGTGGTCGCGGCGGCTTCCGCCCCACCGCTGCCTTCGGCCCTGTCGGGGCCTTCCGCACTGTCAGTGCCTTCGGCGTCCGGCGGGCTCTGCTCCGGATGATCGACAGCAGTCGGCCAGAACAACGACGAGTTGCCGCCACCGCCGAGCGTCGCGCGTTCGGCCGCTGGCAGCGGAGAGGAGATCTTCGCCCACAGCTTCTCGGCCTCGTTCGGCGCGGTGAGCTGTCCGCGTAGGGCGATCACGTGCGACCGGGAGATGAGACGAGCACCGGTCTGGTCCTTACGGGTCAACTCGGCGGCACGGCGCAGGACACGCTCCCAGTGGCGGTCGGGGTCGTCCTGTTCGCTGCCGCTGACCATCGCCGGCCGGCAGGTCAGCCGGGTCTTCGTCGTCGTGGTCGGCGGCAGGTCCAGCCGGGCCCTGATGTGATCGAGGTCGGGGACGTTCGTCTCGTACAGGATGTGCCAGTCGACGTAGGAGCGGTCCCGGCCGCGCTCCTTCGCCGACGAGCAGAGCTGCTCGGCGAGCCGGTACGCCTGGCTGAACGGGAACTGCCACTTCACCAGCGCGACCCCGGCCGCCGCGGTCAGCCCGACGCCATGACCGGCATCATGATCAGTGTCACCGTCGGTGTCGTGACCGGCATCGCGGCCAGCGCCACGGGCGGTGCCGTGACCGGCATCGCGGCCGGTAGCGCCGCCGGTCACGCGTTCGGCGGGCGTACCGCTCCCGCGCGGTTCCCTCGGCACCTGGATGTGCCGGAGGACGCCGTCCTTCCGGGACAGCTTCTCGAAGGCGCGCAGGAACTCGACCGCGAACACCAGCGCGTACCGGCCCGCCACCAGGACGCTCACGTCGTCCCCACCCAGCACGATCGGGACGACCGGGACGGGTGTTTT
>NZ_CAKKTL010000047.1:14126-16062 GCF_920664355.1 Protofrankia sp. CiP1_Cm_nod2 | reverse complement strand
GCTGTCGTCGCTGTACTCGCGCCCTTCCCGGCCTGGGGCCCCTCCTGCGCCCTGAACTGTTCTTCGTCCTGGAACTGGCTGAGCACCTCTTTGGCCGCCTCCACGTAGGCGTTCTTCGTGACCTCGTCCAGGGCCGCGCTCACCTCCCCGTAGGCGGCAAGCGTGCGGGTGCCGTGGATATCCTGATCACGCAGCCAGGACGCCACCTTCCCGAACACATTCGGCTGGTAGGTGGGGGCCAACACGTCGTTGAGATTCTGGAAGATGCGCCCCATGCCGTTGACGTCGGCGTGCACCACACCGACCCAGCTCGTCTCCCCAGCACGCCCGGCACCGTCTCGGCCGGGCTGAGCGCTCAGCGGGCCGGAACGGGCGTTCGTGCGCTCCGTCGCATCCCGTCCGCCGGCTCGTCGCTTCTGTTCCGCGTTCGCGACCGGGACGCCCGCGAGCGCGGCCTCCAGCTTGGTCAGATCCGGGTACAGCAGCTCGGTCGGATCCGGGTACAGGCGTTCGCTGTCTGTCTCCCCGATGCCTCCGTCCCGAAGCACCTGAAGCATCCGGGTGCGGGCTGGCTTCGCGTAGGTGCGCTTGACCCGGGAGGCCAGCGACAGCTCCTGTTCCCGCGCGTCGTGCCGTGCCTCTTCCGCGGGTTTCTCGGATGTCTCAGAGTCGTGTCCCCTCGCCGGGGGCAGAGGCACGGTGGCTGGTAACCCGCTGTAACGGCAGATCGCGGCGAACGGTATCTGCGGGAAGCGCGTCGCGACCGCGGGCCGGGTCGCCGTGTAGCCACCGAGGGCCGCGTGGACGCGGCGCAGCAGCTCCTGCTGTTTCGCATCGTCGTCGAGGTCACCGCGGCTGACGGAGACGAACGCCCCGTCGACGGCCAGGCCGGGCGCTCGCAGTGCCGCCCGCAGGGTCACCTCGGTGATCAGCCCGCGGGCGGTGTGCTCGCTCGCGTCGTCGTCGGCCTCGGTCACCAGCAGGACGACCTTGCCGGACGCCGCCATCACCTCGAGAATCGGCTCCGCCGTCGTCGAGACCGCCTGCTTCTCCGCCTGGCCGATCGTCTCGATCGCTTTTTTCGCCCAGCGTCTGATCATTGTTGTCAGTTCGGACGCGCCGATGTTCTCGCGTTGCTTGTTCGTGCCAAAGATGAACGGCTGGTTCCCGGACGTCTCGATCAGCACAAGGTGCACCTGCGTTCCCCGTTCGTTCGACCCCACCTGTTCCGCACCGCTGGGGACCGGGCGCATGCCACCGTGGCGTCGCTGCCCGGTCCCCAGCGGTGCGGAGCAGGCGAATGTATCGGCTGCGTGACGGTTCCTCGCCACCGGGCCGCCCCTGGCCACCCCGGTAGGCGGCCAGCCGGTTCCGTCAGCGAGATATCCGTCCCCACACATGTGCCTGACGGACGACGGGTGAAGGACGACAGACGACCCTGGTCCTGTGCCGACCTTCCGGCGGTATGGAGGCGGGCCGGCACGGGGGAGAAGGCTACGCAGGGGAGGGGCCGGCGCAGGAGAAGGGCCGGCGCAGGAGAAGGGCCGGCAGGGTAAGGAGAACAGCGCGAGGAGGCCACGCGGGCCGGCACATGACTGGCGGGGCCGCGGCACCCGGCTCCGTGCCGCCCGCCGGCCGTGACCGGCAGGCGGCTTACAGGGGCGACAGGCGCCGGCTCCCGGCGGCGTCCGCTGTCCGCGGGGGCCTTTCCGGCCGGACGCGTAGGTGGTTCCGGTCGCTGGCGCGACGGTTTCTACCTACGGCTTCCCCGTCCGTAGGTAGAAACCGTTGTCCTGGTGGCGGTTTCCACCTACAGGTCAAGGCGGGTTGTAGGGGAGCGGCAGGAGCGTGGGGCAGTGGGCTTCTGGATTGTGTGAGGCGGCCGGCTCATGGGGCGGTGGGGGATCGTGAAGGCCGGATCACGGGTGGCGGGATA
>NZ_CAKKTL010000047.1:0-13743 GCF_920664355.1 Protofrankia sp. CiP1_Cm_nod2 | reverse complement strand
CAGGTGGCTGGCTTCTCGGCGTGGCCGCCGAACTGTCTGCGCATCGCGGAGAGCAGCTTGTCGGCGAACAGGGCCTCGCCGCGTGAGCTGAACCGCTCGTACAGCGAGGCGGTGAGGACGTGGGCGGGGACGCCCTCCTCCACCGCGGCCAGCACCGTCCAGCGGCCCTCGCCCGAGTCGGAGACCCGGCCGCTGAACGACTCGAGCTTCGGGTCCTCGACGAGCGCGGCCGCGGTCAGGTCCAGCAGCCAGGAGCTGACCACGCTGCCGCGGCGCCACACCTCGGCCACCGCGGCGGTGTCGATGTCGTACTGGTAGTACTCCGGGTGCGCGAGCGGGGTGGTCTCGGCGTCGTGCTCGCCGGTGTGGCCCCGGCCGATACCGGCCTTCTCCAGGATGGCCATGCCTTCGGCGAAGGCGGCCATCATGCCGTACTCGATACCGTTGTGGACCATCTTGACGAAGTGCCCGGCGCCGTTCGGCCCGCAGTGCAGATAGCCCTTTTCCGCCCTGCTCGGCTCGCCGGCCCGTCCTGGGGTGCGCGGTGCCTGGCCGAACCCGGGGGCGATCGCGGCGAAGAGCGGGTCGAGGTGCGACACCACCTCGTTCTCACCGCCGATCATGAGACAGAAGCCGCGCTCGAGCCCGAAGACCCCGCCGGACGTGCCGACGTCGACGTAGTGGATGCCCCGGCCGGCGAGTTCCTTCGCCCGGTCGACGTCGTCCCGGTAGTAGGAGTTCCCCCCGTCGATGATGATGTCACCGGCGCCGAAGTGCTCGGCGAGCGCGGACACGGTCTGCCCGGTGATCCCGGCGGGGACCATCACCCAGGCGGCGCGGGGGGTGGAGAGTTTCGCCGCGAACTCGGCCAGCGTGGTGGCCCCGGTGGCGCCCTCGGCCTCCAGCTGCCGGATCGCGTCGGCGTTGACGTCGTAGACGACGCAGTCGTGGCCGTGGCGGATCAGCCGGCGCACGAGGTTGGCGCCCATCCGGCCAAGGCCGATCATCCCGAGCTGCACGAGGTCTCCTGTTGGTTGGTTGTCGGTCCGGGGCAGCAGCATCATGATCATGATTTCATGCCGTCTGGGACCTGGATCCCCAGGTCCCAGGGCCGACGGTGACATGATCATGTTGTACTGCCCGGATCCCCGCCGGATGGGCGAAGCCGGTCCGACGGGTCCGGGCGGGCGGCGGGCCCCGGATCACTGGCACGGCACCGTTGGAGGCCAACGGGCCTTTGCCCATTGTCTCCCGGCGTCGAGCCCGTCACCGCGTGACCGGCCGCCAGCCCGATGATCGTTGTGCCACACACGGACGCGCGTTGCGCCGCCCATGAGCCTGATCAGACCATTACCAACAGGAGTGAATTCTGCGCGTCAGGTAGTCGTACGGTGTCGGACAGGGCCGCGGAAGCCTCCCGGCGAAGCGGAAGCCTCACGGCGAAGAAGCCCGCCGTCCGGGCGGTTCAGGCGGGTGTGGTGGCCAGCGTGTCCTGGTTCGCGCTCGCGGCCGCGTACTTCTCCTCGTACTTGCGGGCGAGGCCGTCGAGGGCGGCGAGGTAGTGCCCGGCGTTCTCGCGGGCCTGCTCGGCCTGTGCGTCCAGGCCGGTCAGCTCGAAGAACTTCCAGTGCCGCAGCAGCGGCGTGACCACGTCGTCGTGGTGGCTGCGGAGGTTGTAGATGCCGGCCTTGGCGATCCGCTTCGCCTTGTTCTCGAAGTCCTCGATGCCGGTCCCGGGCATCTGGAAGGTCATCAGCTCCTCGGCGATGGCCTGCACCATCGCGGACGGGGTGAGCTCCAGCGCCGCGGTGACCAGGTTACGGTAGAAGATCATGTGCAGGTTCTCGTCCGCTGCGACCCGGGTGAGGAGCTTCTCGGCGATCGGGTCCTGGGTGAACCGCCCGGTGTTGCGGTGGCTGACCCGGGTGGCGAGCTCCTGGAACGACACGTAGGCGATGGTGCGCAGCGGCGTCTTCTCACCGCTGTCGAACCCCTTCTGCATCTGGTGCATGCGGCCGCGCTCGAGGGCGACCGGGTCGACGCCGCGGGTGACCATCAGGTAGTCCCGCATCACGATGCTGTGCCGGCCCTCCTCGGCCGTCCAGCGGTGCACCCAGGCGCCCCACGCGCTGTCCCGGCCGAAGATCGTGGCGATCTCACGGTGGTAGCTGGGGAGGTTGTCCTCGGTGAGCAGGTTGACCTCGAAGGCGATCTGGGCCACGTCGGACAGCCGGGACTGCTCCGGATCCCACGGCAGGGTGTCGAAGTCGCGGCCCTGGCTCCACGGGACGTACTCGTGCGGCATCCACTCGGTGGCGAGGTCCAGGTGGCGGTTGAGGTTGGCCGCGGCGACGGGCTCAAGCTCGTGCAACAGGTTGATGTCCGGGGTGGATGTCATGCCTGTCACCCTGGCAGGCCGACCGCGCGCGGGACTACGTCCGCCAGGTGTGGACTCCAGCCCGGTGATCTGTTCCCGGAGAACAGAACCGGAAGCCTCCGGCGGGCTCATGGCGGGAAGCCGGCGGAACACGCGGGGCGACCGGCCGGCCGGCGTGCGGGACGGCCGGGAGGCCATCAGACCGCGCGGGACGAGCCGCGCGGGACGGGGCGCGGGGTCACACAGGACGCGGCGGTGCGGCCTGGCGTGCGGGCGGCTCGGCGTGCGGGCGGCTCGGTGTGTTGGGCGGCCTGGGGCGGTGCGGCGGTCCGGGACAGCGGGCTCAGGACAACGAGGGAGACGACGGGCCGGCCGGGCCGAGCGCGTCGCGGGCGTGGTCGAGCAGGCCGGCCGCCCGCGCGGACGCCCCGGCCTGCTCGATCTCCTGGCACAGGCGGGCGATGTCCCGGCGCGTCATGCCGGAGTCGATCATCGTGGCGCAGGAGACGGCCTGGTGGCCCAGGGCCACGGCCTGGTCGATGTTGCCCGTGCGGACGTGGGCGATCCCCAGCCTGCTGAGGAACTCGACGCGGTCGCGGGGGACCTCCTCGTCGAGCTCGTCGAGATCGTCGAGGGCGGCCTCGAAGTGCGGTATGGCCGCCTCGGGGCTGCCGCCGGACAGCAGCGCCTCCCCGGCCGAGAACGCGACGTCCTTGCGGCGGGCCCAGTACATGTAGGGCGGGCTGTCCTCGGGGCGGGCCTTGTCGACCAGTGTGTAGGCGAGCTCGGTCTCGGCCGCGGCGTCCTCGCTGTTGCCCGTGCGGCTGTGCGCGACGGCCAGGTCGGCCGCGATCACGGCCCGCTCGATCGCGCTGAGCAGGTAACAGGCCCCGGCCTGGGCGCGGTGCAGCAGGCTGACCGCGTCCGCGGGCTGCCCGTACCAGGTGACCTGCTCGGCCATGCAGCGCAGGACGTTGGCGCCGAGAGCGGGCGAGTTCGCCTCGTGGGCGGCGCGCAGCGCGATGAGCCAGCAACGCTGGGCCGTGCCGTACTGCCCGACGTCGTACATCGCCCACCCGGCCAGCCGCGCCAGCTCCGCCGCGACCGCGTAGAGCCGGGCCTGATGGGCGTCACTGTGGGTACCGACCCGCAACAGGCGGACGGTGATCGAGAGTTCGGTGCGGGACAGGGCGTACACGTCGTTGCCGCCGAGGACGTCGCTCATCCGCCGCAGGGCGTCGACCCGGTCCTCGAAGCCGCGTACGAGCGGGTCGTCGACGAGCTGGCCGGTGGGCACGACACCCTCGTGGTGCGTGCGTGCCGCCAGCCACCGCTGCGCGGCGGAGTCCAGGGAAGGCCCGGAGACGGGCAGGAAGCGGTGGGGCCGCCTGGCGTGGGTCATCGCCAGGAGCTCGCGGGTGAGCCCGTCGTCCGTCCACAGCAGGTCCAGGCCGGTGTTGGCGGGTGCGATCTGCTCGTGGACCGGCGGGCCGGCGGGCTGGTGACCGGCCGCCTGGTAACCAGCCGCCTGGTGACCCGGCTGCCGGTTACCGGACTCCCGGTTACCGGACTGCCGGTTACCGGACTGCCGGTGGCCGGCGGTGTCGGGGAGGCCGGCGCTGTTCCGGGCGTCGACGGTGCTCCGGGTACGGTCGGCGGTTTCAGGCCGTCGGCGGAGCCCGTCCGAATCCCATCCTGGATGTGCCTGCGTTGTCACGGCGGGTCTCTCCCGTCTCCGTACGGAACTACTGTCAATCGTAGCCGTGCGAATACAGCGTCCCTTTGCGGGGCTGCTGTCCTTCTCCGGGGGAGCGTGTTTCAGATCTTCGCGTCCGGTCCGTTGACCGGGCGAAAGATCCGGAACAGCTCCGGGAATCCTGCGGCTCGTTCTGGTCGGCGTGGGATCGGGATGTTGGTCGTCCTGGCGAATCCAGGGCCGTGCACAACCCCTGTGTCGGCAATCGCGGGGGCTGTGTTATAAGCGTCCGCTGGACGGTGTCCGGACCCAACGGTGGCCAGGCTGTTCGCCTGTTTGCCTGTCCGCTGGCCGGAGGCAGGAGCGTACGGATATAGGCGGACCTCCAGAACGGGCAGACGTCGCGAGCCGGTCCGGTGTTCTGCGAGCACAGGGTCCCACTACCCATGGAACCTACCACTTATGCCACGTATGACCAGTGGGCATCCCCACTCGGGGGCGTCGCCCGGTGGTGGTGTGGTTACATGTTACGCCCGCGTCTGCCTGGGTGAAGTCGTTTTTTCGGCTCCCGGCCGGCGTCGCCGATTCTTCTCAAAAAAATAGTTCCGCGGTCGCTCGGTCTTGTTATCAAACCCGGTTTTTACGATGTTTTCTGTTCGTTTTTATTCCGTCGACACCGTGTCGGGTCATCCTCCCGACCTGCGCAAACGGCGTATAGTGACGCTTCACTTCCGCTTGGTAATTGCGGTGTCGTACGGCTGGCGCCGGGCCACGAAGATGATTTCAGGGATGTTTCCCAGACGTTTCATGAGCGCTTTTCCGGATGGCTGTCGTGTCCCGTCGGCATTTCGCCCGTGCCTGGCCCGGGCCTTACCCCGCCCGGCTCCCGCCCGGCCCGTGTCCGCCTCGCGCCCGGGCACGGGCCCGGCAGCGGGCCAGCCCGTGGTGGGTTACAGGCCCCGGCCGAGGGCCGGTTCGGACTGTCCGCGCCGGGACCGCCCGCCGGCCCGCACGTCCGGCGCGCCCAGGCGGGCCGCGTCGGCGGTCTGGTCGTCGGCCTGCTGCTGGGACTCTCGCTCGGCCGCCACCCGGGCCTGGTAGTGCCCGATCTCGACGTCGATGGCCCGGGAGTCCCAGCCCAGCTCGGGCGCGACGAGCGCGGCGACGTCCGCGGCGGCCTCCAGCCCGCGGTCCCAGGTCTCGATCGAGATCCGGGTGCGGCGGGTGAGCACGTCGTCGAGGTGCAGCGCACCCTCGTGGGAGGCGGCGTACACGGCCTCCGCCGCCAGGTAGGAGTCGGCCCCGCGCAGCGGCCGGGCGAGCTCGGGCCGCTGCCGGACGAGCGCCAGGACCTCCTGGGCGAGAGTGCCGTAACGCGTCAGCAGGTGCTCGGCCCGGGCCACGTGGATCCCCGCGGAGCGGGCCAGCGCCTCCCGCGCGTTCCACAGCGCCGGGTAGCCGTCGGCGCCGAGCAGCGGGACCCGGTCGGTGCAGGACGGCGGCACGCTGCGGCCCATCCCGTGCACGGCCGCGTCGACCGCGTCCCGGGCCATCACCCGGTACGTGGTGTACTTCCCGCCGGCGACCATGGTCAGGCCGGGCAGTGGCGAGACCACCGCGTGTTCCCGGGACAGCTGGGAGGAGTCCTCCGACTCGCCCGACAGCAGCGGCCGCAGCCCCGCGTAGACACCGGTGATGTCGTCGGTGGTCAGTGGCGTGCGCAGCACCCGGTTGACGTGGGTGAGCAGGTAGTCGATGTCGGCGCTGCTGGCCGCCGGGTGGGCGAGGTCGAGGTTCCAGTCCGTGTCGGTCGTCCCGACGATCCAGTGGCTGCCCCAGGGGATCACGAACAGCACGCTGCTCTCGGTGCGCAGGATCATCCCGGTGGTGGCGTGGATCCGGTCCCGGGGCACCAGCAGGTGGATGCCCTTGGAGGGCCGCACCGACAGCTGGCCGCGCCCGCCGGCCATCGCCTGGATGCCGTCGGTCCACACCCCCGCGGCGTTGATGGTCTGCCGGGCGCGGACGTCGATCTGCCCGCCGCCCTCGAGGTCGTGGACCCGTACCCCGGCGACCCGGTCGCCCTCGCGCAGCAGGCCCGTCACCCGGGCGCTGCTGGCGATCAGCGCACCGTAGTGGGCGGCGGTCCGGGCGACGAACATCGTGTGCCGGGCGTCGTCGACCTGGGCGTCCCAGTACTGGATCGCGCCCACCAGGGCGTCCCGGCGCAGCGCGGGGACGGCGCGCAGCGCCGCCCGCCTGGTCAGGTGGCGGTGGCGTGGCACCGCCCGGCGGCTGCCGCCGAGGGTGTCGTAGAGCACCATCCCGGTGCCGACGTAGGCGCGTTCCCAGCCCCGGTGGGTCAGCGGGAACAGGAACGGGACCGGGCGGACGAGGTGCGGGCAGAGCGTCTCCAGCAGCAGCGCCCGCTCCCGCAGCGCCTCGCTGACGAGCGCGATGTTGAGCTGCTCGAGGTAGCGCAGGCCGCCGTGGATCAGTTTGCTGGACCGGCTGGACGTGCCGGCCGCGAGGTCGCGGGCCTCGACCAGCGCCACGGACAGCCCACGGGTGACCGCATCGAGCGCGACGCCAGCCCCGGTGATTCCGCCGCCGATGACGACGACGTCGACGACGTCGGATTCCATCTGGCGCAGGGCGTCACCACGGGTGGTGGGATTCAGCCGTGCCGGAACGATCATCGTGTTCTCCGTCTCCGGAGCGTGGCGGCCAGAGCTGGCGCGGACAGGTCACATCGTGCCCGCCGCGGACGAGGGCCGCATGGCAGCTTGCTCACAGTGATCATTTTCTCACAGTAATCGATTCCCGCGCCCCGGGCCGACGCTTGGTGGTCCATGCCACCGCCGACGGACCGGAGCGCCGCCGGACCGGAGCACCGCCGGAGCCGTCCGGGCCACCTTCGTCCGGATCTCTCCGGGATCCCTCCAGCCGGCATCCCCGGCATCCCCGGCATCCCCGGGTTCCCCGGCATCCCCGGCATCCCCGGCATCCCCGGGTTCCCCGGGTTCCCCGGGTTCCCCGGGTTCCCCGGGCTCCGTCTGGGCGAGGCCGAGGCATCCTGAGCAGTCCCGCGCTGGTTGTCCGCACTTCTCGCACCCCTCGCACCCGTGCGAGAGCGCGAGATCCACTCTCGACGGTGTACGGGTACGTCCGCGTACCCGTACCCGTACCCTGGGGGAAATCGTGAACGTGAAGGAGGACTCCGGTGGCCGATGCCAACGTGCGGATTCCCGTGGAGGCCCGAGACCGGCTGGCCGCGGTGGCGGCGGCCGAGGGGCTGTCCCTGCGCGCCTACCTGGCCCGGCTGGCCGCCACGTTGCTGACCCCGGCCGAGCGGGCCGCCCGCGCCGAGCAGGCCCAGGCCGCGCTGCGGGCGTGGAACGGCTACGACCCGACCGAGGACGAGACCACGCGGCTGGACGCGGAACTGGACCGGCGCCTGGGCCGGACGACGGAACGGTGACGGATCAGTGACAGCACGGTGACGGACGTTCTGCACGTCGTCCTCGACGACGCGGCGATGGTCGCTGCCGGCTACGGCAACCTGCTGGCCTCCCGGCTGATCCACCGGGCGCACACCGAACCGGACTGGTTCCTCTACGCGCCGACGTGCGCCCTGGTGGAGGCGGACCGGACCCGGCCCGGGACCGCCGGGCACATCGCCGCCCTGCCCGCGGTCACCGTGCTCGAGCTGGACCTGGCGGCCGCGCTCGCCGTCGCCCGCGGCACCGGCTGGGCGACGGCGCACACCCGCCACGCCGCCGCCCCCACCCCGGACCGCCCCGACGGCGCGCTCGTCGCGACCACAACCCCGGACCGATGGGCCGGCCACCCGGTACGCATCCTCGACCTCAGCCAGTGACCGGCCGCCTGCCCCTGCCCCGGCCAGGGGCAGGGCACCGGCAGCTCATCGCTGAGGCTGATGTTTTCCCTCGACGGAGACGATCAGGGCGTCGGTGCGTGCCCACACCTCACCCTGCCGTACGCCGCAGCTCCTCCAGCCGGGCGTACTCGGCCGCCAGGTGGTCCGAGGTGACCCCCAGGGCGGCGTTGCGCTGCTGCTGGCGGGCGAACCGGGCGGTCCAGATCGACTCGGCCAGCGTCTTGTCCACCCACGCCGACAGCGTCATCCCGGCGGCGGCCGCGGCGGCGCGGGCCTGCTCAAGAGTCGCGGCCCGCACGGACACGTTCAGGTCCGGCACGCCAGAAACCATACGGCGGACCATCACACGGTTGATGCGGTACCGACTGGATGGTGAGACGCGCCGCCCTGTGCCCGCCTCGCGCTCTGTGTCCGCCGGTGGCGGGGCTTCTTGTCCGTTGGTTTCTGTGGGTTGTGGGAGGCTGCTGGGATGGACCTCGGCTTCACGCCCGACGAGGAGCGCTTCCGCGCGCGGCTGCGGGCCTGGCTCGCCGACAGCGTCCCGCCGGGGTGGCGGTCGCCGTCGTTCTGGGCCGGTATTCCCGAGGCCGACGCGTTCGAGCTGCGCCGGGAGTGGGAGCGGCTGCGCCACCGCGCCGGCTTCGCCGGGATCTCCCTGCCCCGGGAGTACGGCGGCTATGGCGGGACGCCGGGCATGCAGGCGATCCACGACGAGGAGAGCGCGCGGGCCCGGGTGCCCCACTCGGTCAACCAGATCGGGCTGACCTTCCTGGTGCCCACCGTCATGGCGGTCGGGACCGACGAGCAGAAGCGGGAGATCATCCCGCCGCTGCTGCGCAACGACGTCATCTGGTGCCAGGGCTTCTCCGAACCCGGCGCCGGCTCGGACCTCGCGGCCCTGCGCACCACCGGCGTGCTCGACGGCGACGAGTTCGTCGTCACCGGCCAGAAGGTCTGGACGACCAACGCCGCGCACGGGGACAGGATCTTCACGCTGGTCCGCACCGAACCCGGATCGCAGCGGCATCACGGCCTGTCCATGCTGCTCGTCGACATGCGCCAGGACGGGGTCGAGGCCCGGCCGCTGCGTCAGATGAGCGGGGTGAGCGAGTTCGGCGAGGTCTTCTTCACCGACGCCCGGGTGAAGGTCACCGACTGTCTCGGCGGGGTCGGCAACGGCTGGGCCACGGCGATGCTGCTGCTGTCGTTCGAGCGCGGTGCCTCCGGCCTGGCCCAGTACACCGCCTTCCGCCGCCAGTTCGACGAGATCGTGGCGGCGGCCCCGCCCGGACGGCTCGACGACCCCGTCCTGCGGCAGCGGCTGGCCCAGCGGATCGTCGACCTCGAGTGCCTGCGCTACCACGCCATGCACGTGCTCACCCAGGTCGAGCAGGGGGAAGAGCTCGGCGCCGGGTCGTCGCTGACCAAGCTCCAGTGGTCGCAGACACACCAGCAGCTGTGGGAGACCTTCGACGACCTGCTCGGCCCGGAGGCCACGCTGGCCCGGCCACGGCCCGGCACGGACCTGCGCGCCATGCACCGCGAGGCGATGTGGTCGCGATCGGTCACCATCTGGGGCGGGTCGTCCCAGATACAGCGCAACATCGTCGCCGAGCGTGTCCTCGGCCTGCCCCGATAGCGTCCCGGGCATGTACTTCGCGCTGACCGAGGAGCAACGGGCGCTCGGCGACACCGTCCGTGACTATCTTGCGGACAGGTTCGACCTGACTGCCGTCCGGGCGGTCTTCGAGGACGTCGACGGTGACGGCCATCCCGCCGAGCTGTGGAAGACCGCCGGCGAGCAGGGCTGGCTGGCCGTGCTCGTCCCGCCGGAGCACGACGGCCTCGGCCTCGGCCTGGTGGACGCCCAGGTGGTCGCCCGTGCCTTCGGCGCGGGCGTCGTCCCCGGGCCGTGGCTGCCCACCGTGCTCGCCGGGGAGGCCGTCCGCCTCGCCGGGTCGGACGAGCAGCGGCGCGCCCTGCTGCCCCGGATCGCCACCGGTGACCTGGTGGCCACGGTGGCGCCGCGCGGCCCTGAGAGCCGGTACGACCCCACGGGCGTACGGGTCACCGCCGACGCGGCGGGCCGGCTCACCGGGACCGCGCTGCCCGTCGAATACGCCGGGGTCGCGCGGACCGTGGTCGTGGCCGCCACCGAGCCGGCCGGGGAGACCGGGCTGTACCTGGTGGACCCGCGTTCACCGGGCGTCACCGTCGACAGCCTGGACAGCTACGACGGCACGGTGCGCACGGCGTCGCTGACCCTCGACGCGGCGGACGCGCGGCGGCTGTCCGGGTCGTCGGCCGACGTCCTCGCCGAGCTGCTGGACCGGGCCGCCGTGCTCACCGCCGCCGACCTGGTCGGCCTCGCCCGCGAGGCGCTCGGACGCACCGTCGCCTACGACCGTGACCGGGTGCAGTTCGGCCGGCCGGTCGGTTCCTTCCAGGCGCTCAAGCACCATCTCGCCGACCTGCACCTGGCCGTGACCATGGCCGAGCATGCGGTGCTGTACGCGGCGCACGCGCTCGACGCCGGGCTCGCCGACCGCCGGCTCGCGGCCGCCGTGGCCAAGAGCAAGGCCGGTGACGCCGCCCGGGAGGTGACCGGGACGATGATCCAATACCACGGCGGGATCGGCTACACCTGGGAGCACGAGGCCCACTTCTTCTACAAGCGGGCCAGACGCGAGATCTACAGCTATGGCGACCCCGACCACCACCGCGAGCGCATCGCCGCCCTCACCCTCGGGACGCCATCCGCGCCGGCCCCACCGGCTACGGCCTAATCATCGACCACGGTGAGGGGCTGGCGGACGAGGGCCTCGGCGGTGGGGAGGGCGGCCTGGCGGTCGGCCGGGACGAGGCCGATGCGGGTGCGGCGGTCGAGCAGGTCGTCGGCGTCCAGGGCGCCCTCGTGGCGCAGGGCGAACAGCAGCTCGGCGCCGGTGACCTCGACGCCGTCACACAGCGGCGCGAGCAGCCCGGGGTCGCCGTGGGCGCCCGCGATCACCGCGGGCGCCTCGGCGCCGTAGCGGGCGACGAGTCTGGGCGGGGCGGCCACGGTGGCGAGCCGTGACCAGCTGGCCGCGCCGACCAGCGGCAGGTGCCGGGTACGGCACGGCCCGGCGTCCAGCTCGCCGGCGCGGACCAGCGTGTCCACGGCGTCGGCGGCCATCCGGCGGTAGGTGGTGAGCTTGCCCCCGACGACGGTGACCATGCCGTCGGACGAGGTGATCACCGCGTGCCGCCGGGACAGGTCCGCGGTGCGCCCGGCCGCGCCCGCCAGCAGCGGCCGCAGCCCGGCGAAGGCGCCCAGGACGTCGGCCCGGCCCACCGGCACCGCAAGCACGCTCGACAGCACGCCGAGCAGGAAGTCCACCTCGGCGGCGGTCGGCACCGGCACGTCGACGACCGTGTCGACCGGTACGTCGGTGATCCCGACGTAGACCCGGCCGCCCGGCTGGGGCAGCGCGAACACGTACCGGTTGCGCTCGCCGGGCACCGGGATGAGGATCGCCGTCCGCAGGCCGGCCAGGGCGCTGTCCGCCACCACGAGGTGGGTGCCGCGGCTGGGGCGCAGCCGCGCGTCGGCGCACAGCTCGCCCGCCCACACGCCAGTGGCGTTCACCACGCAGCGCGATTTCAGCGTCAGCAGTGAGTTGCTCAGGGTGTCGACGGCGGTGGCGCCGCTGCCGTCGGCCTCCCGCACCCGGCAGCGGGTGATGACGCGGGCGCCGTGCCGGGTCGCCGTCCGGGCGATCGCCACCACCAGCCGCGCGTCGTCGACGAGCTGGCCGTCCCAGGTCAGCAGCCCGCCGCGCAGCCCGGCGGCGCGCAGCGCCGGCACCATGTGCCGGGCCTCGACAGCGGTCAGCCGCCGCCGCCCGGGCAGCACCGTCCGTGGGGTGCCGGCGGCGCGGCGGAGAACGTCGGCGACGCGCAGACCGGCGTCGGCGGCCAGCGCGGCGGCGGTGGGGAAGCCGTCGGCCAGCGGGAGCAGCATCGGCAGCGGCCGCACCAGGTGGGGGGCGACGGTGCTGAGCAGGACGGCCCGTTCCCGGGCGCTTTCAGCGGCCAGCGCGAGATCGCCGGAGGCAAGGTAGCGCAGCCCGCCGTGGACGAGCTTGGAGCTCCACCGGCTGGTGCCGAAGGCCAGGTCGTGGGCTTCCACCAGGGCCACGGACAGCCCGCGGCTGGCCGCGTCCAGCGCCACCCCGGCGCCGGTCACCCCGCCGCCGATCACGAGCACGTCGACCACGGCGCCGTCGGCGAGTTCGGCGAGGTCCCGCTCGCGCTGCCGCCTGTTCAGCGACGCCGTCGGGGCGGTCTGGCGAGCGGCCGGCCGGCGCGACACGACGACCGGCCGCAGCGGCACCGCCTGATGGGCCGGCGTGGCCTGGTGACCGGACAGCGCCGTCTGATGGGCCGGCGCCGCTTGGTCGGCCGGCGTGGCCTGGTGGTCGGATGGTGTTGTCTGGTGGGCCGGCGCCGCTTGGTCGGCCTGCGCCGCTTGGTGGGCCGGCGCGGCCTGATGGGACGGCGCGGCCTGGCAGAGCGGTGGCGGTGCGGCGGGCTGTGGGGCGGGCCGGGATGGCGACGTCATCTGGCCGGCGGCGGTGGTGGACTGCCGGTGGGACGGCGCGTCCAACGTGTCACGACGGTTGTCACGGTGGTGCTGTGACGACATCTGTCACAGTGTATGTGGTGACGGCTTCGACAACTAATGGTAACGAGACGGTCTGGTGGGGCTGGGGCGCCCCCGAGGTGCACACGCCGCTGGCCGAGGACATCCGTTCCCTGCTGGAGACGGCTTTCGGGGTCGCCCGCCGGGACACCCCGCCGGTGGCGCCGGACGAGCTGCGACTGCCGCCGTCGTCACTGTCCGTCGAGGCGGGCGAGGCGCTGGCCGACGTGGTCGGGCTGGCGTGGGTGCGGGTGGACGCCGGCAGCCGCGTCCGGCACTGCCGGGGCCGCTCCACCGCCGACCTGCTGCGCCTGCGGGCCGGTGACGCCCTCGACGCCCCCGACGCCGTCGTCCTGCCGGCCGATCACGAGCAGGTGCTCGCGGTGCTGCGGGTGTGCGCCCGGTGGCGGCTGGCGGTGGTGCCCTTCGGTGGCGGGACGTCGGTGGTCGGCGGCCTGGCCCCGGCAAGGGACGGGTTCGCCGGCGTCGTCGCGCTCGACCTGGCGCGGCTGGACCGGCTGGTGGCCGTCGACGCCGAGTCACAGATCGCCACCTGCGAGCCCGGTCTGCGCGGCCCGGACCTGGAGGCCGCCCTTGCCGCCCACGGCTTCACCCTTGGTCACCGTCCGCAGTCGTGGGAGTACGCCAGCGTCGGTGGGTTCGCCGCGACCCGCTCCAGCGGCCAGGCGTCCGCGGGCTACGGCCGGTTCGACAGCCTGGTCGTCGGCCTGCGGGTCGCCACCCCGGCCGGCACCTGGGAGCTCGGCCACGCCCCGGCGTCCGCGGCCGGGCCCGACCTGCGGCAGCTCGTGCTCGGCTCCGAAGGGGCCTTCGGGGTGATCACGCGGCTGCGGCTGCGGGTCCGGCCGCTGCCCGCGGTGACCCACTACGAGGGCTGGCGGCTGGCGGGCTTCGCCGCGGGGACGGCGGCGCTGCGCGAGCTGGCACAGCGGGACCTGCTCCCGACGGTCGCCCGCCTGTCGGACGAGGCCGAGACGGCCGCCGGGCTCGCCGGCGGTGGCCTCGGCGCCGACGCGGGCGGCTGCCGGCTGATCGCCGGCTACGAGGGCGAGGCCGGGTGGGTC
>NZ_CAKKTL010000046.1:5995-30376 GCF_920664355.1 Protofrankia sp. CiP1_Cm_nod2 | reverse complement strand
CCTACGCCGAGGGCTTCGTGGCCCTGCCTGTCCTGGGGCGGCTGCCCGGTGTGACCCGTCTCTGACGGCTTGCTGACGCCGGAAAAATCGATCTTGTTTGATAGATCTTCCGTTTGGCTGATCTCCGCCGGCGCGAGCCGGTATTCGGGCGATCAGTACCCACTGGGCCCGGTCCGAGGGCGGGGCTGAATCGATCATGTTTCTTCCGTGATGGGCCCACGGGGCCGGCTGCCTGGCTGGGCCGGTGGCGGGGAGCGCGTGAATACCGGCGTGGGCGGAATACCCACCGCATACCCACCGCACGCCGGTCGTCCGGCCGGGTGGACAAACCCGGGCGGTCCGCCCGGGCGTGACCTGGCTATCAGTTTCCCGGCCCGGTGGCCGGGCAGAAAGGCCCTGAAGATCCGGATTCTTCTGCCGCTGTCTTACCGGCTGCCCTGTTCGTGGCGTGGTCCAGATGTGCCCCGCGGGTGGGCATTTGGCGGGACACTTCGGGTATATTTAACTCTCCGTAATCGTCATTACTGTAAGGATTGGATTCGTCGCCCACAGGAGTCGCCGATGAAGATCGTATATGTGATCCTCGTGTGTTCTCCGAAAGATTGGATCTTGAAAATTTGGCCCGGGTTGGGCTAGGTTGATCTATTGATGTGACGAGTATCACAGTGTTGACAATGACCTTGAAGATCATTTAATTGTGCCGAATCGGTCTTTCAGGGCAAAAGGGAAAGAGGCAGCCGGGACGGTGGTGTCGTCCCGACTGCCTCCGAGGCCCTCGGTGCCCTGTCCGGCGCCGGAACGTAGAGCCGGTTCCTGTCACGGAAACCGAATATGATGTCGCCTTCAGTAATCAGGCGGTCCGGGTCCGCCGGCTCCGTCCGGCCGGCGGAGCCGGTCCGAACCGGAGCCTCCGACCTGGAAGGATCATGGCTGTGTGGCCTGTGGAGCTGCCCGCGGGCCGGTCAGGCTGAGCCGACAGCGGTCAGCGCGACGCGGGCGTGATCCGTGAGATCGGCGGCTCCGGGGTATCCGGTAAGTTCGATCTCACGGCACAGCGTCGCCACATCTCTGCCGGCCATACCGGAGTCGAGAAGGGCCGCCTGTTCGACGGCCTGGTGCCCGAGCTGAACCGCTGCTTCGGCATCTCCGGCCCGCACGTGCGCGACACCCAACCTGGTCATGGCTTCCACCCGGGCGCGCGGGAAATCACCGGCCAGGCCCTCGGCTGCGGCATCCAGGTAGGGAATCGCGGCGGCCCCGTCGCCACTGGACAACAACGCCTCACCGGCGAACAGTGAAATACAGGGCGGCACGCACCAGTAAATATGCGGCGGATCCTCTGCCGGCTGAGACTGATTGATGAGATGAACCGCGTCCTCGGCAGTTCTTGCGGCCGAGGCGCTTTCACCCGCCCGGCCGTACGCGAGAGCGAGCGCGCCGGAGATGGCTGCTTTCTCGGTGGCGGTCATCGCGGTGCGGGCGCCGGCCTGGGCCGAGCGGAGCATGGTGATGGCGTCGTTCGGGTCGCCGTACCAGGACGCCTGCTCGGCCATGCAGCGCAGGATGTTGGCCCCCAGCGCCGGCTGCCCGGCCTCCCCAGCGGCCCGTAGCGCCACCATCCACAGGCGCTGGGCGCCCCCGTGGTAGCCGCTGTCGAACGCGGCCCAGCCCGCCAGCCGGGCGAGCTCCGCGGCGACGGCGTACAGCCGCGCCTCGTGGGCGTGGCCGTACAGCGCGGTCCGCAGGACGCGCACGGCGACCCGCAGCTCCGCCATGGACAGCTCGTATATGTCATCTCCTCCGAGAACGTCATCCATTCGGCGAAGCGTTTCGACCCGCCGCTCGAAGCCGGCGACGAGCGAGTCGCTCACACGCTTTCCCTCGAGTGTCGCGGCGAGCCCGGCTGAATCGGTCATGAGCCAGTGGTGCGCGACCGATGTCAGTGCCACGCCGGACACACTCAGAAACTTCCGCCTTTCCATGTTGGCGGTCACCTCCTCGAACCCGACGTTCAATCCGTCAGGTCTCCACAGAAGGTCGAGATCGGCGTCTGCCCATCGAGCCTCCCCATCGTCAACTGAATTGGCCAGGAGTGCCAGGGCCCCGCTTTCGGGCCCGGTGTAGTCGCACGCCCAGCCTAGGGCAACGACATTCGTGCAGTAATAGCGAGCAAGGAGATCACAGTGTTCCCAGCTTGGGCGCTTGCCGCCCTCGTACTCCGAGAGGCGCTGTGCGGTCAACGCATCCCACGGTCTACCGATGTCCTCGGCGAGACTCTTGATCTCTTCCGCTGCCCGCGCCAGAGACAGGCCGCGGATCTGGCGTGCATGCTGCAACGGACCGATGGTAACCCTTCGAGGAGGCATCTGACCTTCTCCCATTTGGCCGTCATGTCAAGGCATGTACTCGGAACGTAGCCAACCCCCCCACCGGAGTCTAAGGACCCGCGGTCATCTGTGGTGAGTCGTTGTTCCTGGTTGGCCCGCGGGGGAGCACCTTGATTTTTCCCGGATTCCGCCCCCGCGGGTATTCGTCGGCCCCGTATGCGGCCCCGGCCGGAACCCCGCCACGGTGGGACTCGGGCACACGCGGAGTATCCGGACGGTGATCGTGCGGATCCGTGAACTGGCCGGTAGCTGTACCACCGGGCCCTGAATTCCACCATCCCGAACGAATCAGGAGCGCCGGCTGTTGTCCTCCAGGCCTTATTTCCGGGTTCCGCGGGCCTCCGTGGGTACTATTCCCGGATCTCGCGTTCGGAAACATTGTGAGTAGACAGCAACATGGGCCGGCCATACGCTTCTGCTCGATTTAGTCTTCATCTCGACGCGACCACAGGACGGTGTCGTATGGGTAGCAGAGTTCTTGTGCTGGACGCCGACGGCGAGTTGCGCGGCCAGTTCGAGGACGTGAACTCCGCATACATGTGGAGCCGGGTCCAAGCGCAGGAGCCGCAGTCCGCGGAGGATTTGGAAGTCTGGCGCCAGCGCAGCGCCTGCCGGGACGAGGACCCGGAGCTGTTCTTCCCCGTCGGTACCACCGGGCCGGCCCTGCGGCAGCTGGAGGAGGCCAAGGCCGTCTGCCGCCGCTGTCTGGTGATCCGGGAATGCCTCAACTGGGCGCTTGGCACCGGGCAGGACGCGGGGGTGTGGGGCGGCCTGGACGAGGACGAGCGCCGTGCGCTGCGCCGCCAGCTGGTCAACCCGCCGGCGCCACGGGTACCACGGTGAGCACGCCGACGTTGCAGCGCATCGCAGCCCCGGTGCCGATGGCCGCCGCGATGGCCGCGGCGATGGCCGACTGGCAGCACACCGCGGCCCGGCTATGGATAGCCGCACGTGAATATGCCGAGGCTGTGACCTCGGAAAGCGATGTCATGACGTCGCTCGCCCGGTTGATCGCCGACGGCGCGCCGGACGAGGAGATCGACCAGGCCCGTGCCCTGCTCACGCATCTGAGGGCTGTGCGCGCCGCCGTCGGCCGGCGGCTGGGCCTGACCGAACTGTCGGACGAGCTGGCTCGGGCCGGCCGGGAGCTGCTGTCCGCCGCCCCGTCGGCGGGGGAGTGCGCGATCCCACGGCCTCGGCGGGGCGCGGTCTGATGATCCGACTCGCAGGGGCGGCGACAATGATCGTCGACCGTCCTCGAGGCGCGGGCCGCGGCCCGCGGGGAACGGTCCGCCGCGGTCCCGGCGTACCGGGACGCCCACCCCGTGGCGGGAACGCCGGCGGGTTTACCGGAAATGCGGGAACTGTTACCGCGACGAAATATTCACTGCTCGTCCGGGCTGGTTGCGGCCGCCCCTTCCGGGCCGGCGCGAATCCGACCGGGAATCGTAACGACATAACGCCACGTGGATCTCCGTGCCGCACGCCGGCCACCTCGGCCGCGACCCGGTGGAGAAGGGCGGGCGCCCACCGCCCGCCGGTTGCGCCCGGCCGGTTCGGGGCCGGCTCGCGCGGCCGGTGACCATGTGGTGAAAAAAGCTCCCCAGGTGACCGCCGACAATGGCCGTGGCCCCTGGGTGAGACCCCGGCGCGGGTCATCTGGCGCTCCCCTCCGCGGATGGATGACCCGCGCCGGCCGGTACAGCCGACCAACTCACCAGATCGGATACCACTGTTTTCCCGCTCCGCCCGTGACCCCGGAGGAGAACATGGCGGGGTGGTGATCCGACTCCTTCGGAGCGCCCGCGGGCAGGATGTCACGAAATGACACTCCTGCCCGCGGGCGCTCCTCATCCTGCGTTGCGGGATTCTTGCCGCCGCCGCGAGTGCCGCCCGAGTGTGAACGACGCGACAGGTAATCCAACCTACTTGCGCACGAGTGACACGAGTGAAGGGAGCCGGCTGTGACGAACTGGCACGTGCGGTCCTACGACACCAACGATCACACTGCGACGGTCCATTTGCTTGAGGAGGTCAGAGCCGACGCGGAAGGACCGTCCTTTGACCTGACCGACACGATTCTCGCGCTGCGGGAGGGCACCCCCGCGGTCGTTGCCGTCACACCTGACCAGTTCGTGGGCGTCGCGGTCGCGAAATACGAGCGCGGGCACGCCCAGGTGGTCGCGCTGGCGATTTCGCCGGCCTGGCGCTACCGGGGGATCGGATCCGCCCTCCTCCAGGCGCTGGAGAACCAGCTGCTGCACGCCGGGCACCGCCGCATCACGACACTGCTCGCGCCGGGGCAGTTCGGTGAGCTGGCCTTCCGTAACCGGGGATTCGCCAAGACCGGACTCACGCTCTACGAGAAGTACGAACCGCTGCGTCCGGCGGACGTCACGACCGTGGAACGCTGGGGCGGCACCCTGCTGACCGCGGCCGAGTGGCATGGGCTGGCCGGTATGGCCGACGGCAAGAGGCTGGTGGAACAACGCCTGCTGCTGCCCATCAAGGAAAACGAACTGGCCGAGACGTACGGGGTCGTCACCCCGACGGCCATGCTCCTGTTCGGGCCACCGGGCACCGGTAAGACATCGTTCGCCCGGGCGGTGGCGGCACGTCTGGAGTGGCCGTTCGTGGAGCTGCTGCCGTCCCGGCTGGTCGCGGCGGGCGACGGCAACCTCGCCGCGGAGCTGCGCACGGCCATCACCGAGCTCATGCAGGTCGAACGGGTGGTGGTCTTCATCGACGAGGTCGACGAGATCGCCCAGTCCCGGGACGCGGTGGGGCCGGAGAGCCAGTCCGTGGTCAACGAGCTGCTGAAGGCGATCCCCCAGTTCCGCAACACCCCGGGGCGGCTGCTGATCTGCGCGACGAACTCGATCGCGGCGCTCGACCCGGCGTTCGTCCGCCCGGGCCGCTTCGACCTCATCCTCCCGGTCGGGCCGCCGGACGCGCCCGGACGCCGCCTGCTGCTCGACCGCTTCCTCGAACGGATCGACAACAAGCAGGTCGACATCGAACCGGTGGTCGCGGCGACGGAGCTGTTCACACCGGCCGATCTCGCGTCCATGGTCCAGCGGGCGGTGGCGGCGGCCTTCCTCCGCGCGGTCGACGAAGGGGAGCGGCTGCCGGTGAGCACCGAGGACCTGCTCGCCGCGGCCCGCTCGTCACGGCCCACCATAAGCGCGGAGGAGCTCGAGCGCTTCCGCGCCGACGCAAAGATCTTTGCTCGTAGCTGAAGCAGTGTCTGCCTCCACACCGTGTTCCCCCCGCTGACGGTCTGCCCAGGCCGGAGAGCACCCGAGGGAAACCATGGTCGCGTGCTCTCCGGTCGACTGTTGCCGATCTTTCTTTGAGGTCCTCTCCGGTGGCAGACGTGGGTGTGCCCGCCTCGCTGGCCGCCCGGCCGTCGGCCCTATGCGGATCGGGAAGCCGCGACGATCCGCGGGGCGGCGGCCGGCGCAGGCCCGGCTCCGTTGTCGGTGGCGGGCCGGTATCGGCCACCTGTCGGGTTCACATCATTCGTCTGCATTGCCACCGATGGTGCACAGTTGATGTTCCCGTGTCTACTGCGGCCCAGCAGTGTTGTGTTGGGCATGTCTTGTTGGCGACTGCAACCTGTAGCGCAAGCGTCGATGATCTCCTGTGCATGGCTGGATCATGGTGGTGTCGCCGCTCGCCCGGCGGTGGGCGGCGGGGTGCGGCCCGGCCCGCGTCCCTGCCGCGTGGCGCGGCTGGCCCGTGGCCGTATCGTGGTGATCGGCGTTTCCTTGTTCGTTGGTTGTGGTCATGATGGGGACAATGCGGACAGTGCGGACAGACGGAAACGCGGTCACGGCGACCGACAGCGGCCCGTTGGGCCCGTTGGGCCTGCTGGTCGTGCTGGTCGTCGCCGACATCGTCGTCCCGCGGATCAACCTCACCGGCTTCTACGGGCTGGTGCCGCTGCTCGCCTCGGCCACCGGGGCGCCGGTCGTCACCGTGATCGTGGGGCTTGCCGCGGTGGCCGCGGGCGTGGTGTCAGGAGTCTGGGAGGACTTCGGTAGCGGGCAGCACGTCACATCCTGTGTCCTGGTCGCCATCCAGGCCGGTGTCGCCGGCTACGTCGCGGTGACGCGGCTGCGCAGGGAGAAGGAACTGGGACGCGTCCGCGCCGTGGCCGACGTGGCCCAGCGGGCGCTGCTGCCGGCCGTCCCAGGGGCGGTTGACGGGATCGCGTTCGCCGCCCGCTACCTCTCCGCGGCGGCCGAGACCCTTGTCGGCGGCGACCTGTACGAGGTGGTGACGACGCCCACCGGCACCCGGATGATCATCGGGGACGTGAAGGGCAAGGGGCTGCCGGCGGTCCGGCTGACCACGGTCGTCCTCGGCGCGTTCCGGGAGGCCGCCGTCGTCTACCCGGAGATCGAACGGGTCGCCGAGGCCTGCGCCCGGGCGGTCTGCCGGGAGGCGGGGCCCGAGGACTTCGTCACCGTCCTGATCGTCGACGTCCATCCGGACGGGATGCTGCGAATGATCTCGGCGGGGCACCCGCCGCCCGTGCTCCTGTCCGGGGGCTCCGCCCGCCCGGTACAGATCATCGAGCCCAGCCCTCCGCTCGGTATCGCCGAGCACTTCACGGTGACCACCAGCAGGTGGGATTCTGGTGACCGGCTGCTGCTGTTCACCGACGGCCTGATCGAGGCGCGCAACAGCGACCGGGCCTTCTTCCGCCTGGACGACCACCTTGCCGCGCTTGCGGCCGTCACCCTCGACGCCGCGCTGGATCGGCTCGTCTCCCACGTGCACGGCCATGTCGGCGGCAACCTGCACGACGACCTCGCCCTGCTCATCGCCGAACGGCTGCCCGTGCTGACGGCCCGGCCGGTCGAACGTGCCGGAACCCCGCACGACCGGACCGCCGGACTGGTGTAGGCGGGTACGGGCGGGCGTGCTCCGCGCTGGCGGCGGCCCCGGGGCCCCGGCCGGCCCAGGTCGTCCACTTACACGCCCTCCGTCTTTTTTGTCACTTCCTGTTTCGCGCGTCGTTAGTCATCTCACTCCTGGCTCGTGCGGGCACCGTTGCCGGGACGGCCCGGCTGTGGGCCGGCGCTGACCGCGACCTGCTGCCAGGCCGCCGCCCAGCCGCCAGCGGCCGCCGGCAGCCGGCCCGGGTACCGTTCCCACGTGTATCCACCCGGTAAAGGACGGGTTTCATCCGCCGTCCGTTGTTACGTGGTTTGTGGTCTCCCGTATCGGCATCGGGAGCTCGGCCGGTACGCTTTGACGCGAGTGGGCGAGAAAGGAGATCTGACGGTCGTGGTGCGTCTCACTCGAGAATATCTGCTTTGTGTCGGAAATTCGGCTGGTGCGGCGGCTGGTCTGCCGGCCGGCCGGCTGCCGGCAGACCAGCCGCCACCCGGGGGCCCGCTCCCGGGGTCGCCGAGGGCGTGTTACTGATGGACGATGTCCCGGATGCTTCGGTCAGGGTGCTGGGGCCCTGCCGGATCGAGTCGCCGCTGGCGCCGCTGATCGACAACAAGCGGACGACCCAGCACTACGTCGACGAGGACGACCGCGTACTGCTCGACGACACGCTGTCGATGGTTTCCCGGCGCAACGTGTCACTGGACGACCTGCCCGGCTTCGAGCCGGCCGGGGCGCGACGGAAGATCTTTTTTGACCCGTCGAAGACTCGGGTCGGAATCGTGACCTGCGGGGGGCTCTGTCCCGGCCTCAACGACGTCATCCGAGGCCTGGTCCTGGAACTGACCTCCCACTACGGCGTCACCCGGATCTTCGGTTTCCGCAACGGCTACCAGGGGTTCATCGCCCGGTACGCCCACAGCGTGCTGGACCTGACCCCGGAGCTTGTCAGCACCATCAACGAGAACGGCGGAACGATCCTCGGCACGTCCCGGGGCCAGCAGGACCCGGAGGAGATCGTCGACTGCCTGGAGCGGATGAGCATCACCATCCTGTTCGTGGTCGGCGGCGACGGCTCGCTGCGCGGCGCGCTCGAGATCGGCCGGGTCGCCCGCGAGCGCGGGGACAAGATTGCCGTTGTCGGCGTGCCGAAGACGATTGACAACGACGTGCCGTACATCGACCAGAGTTTCGGTTTTCAGACCGCCTTCTCGAAGGCGTCGGAATCGATCCGGGCGGCGCACGTCGAGGCGACGTCGTCGCCCAACGGTATCGGGGTCGTCAAACTCATGGGCCGGCACTCGGGTTTTCTGGCATGTTACGCGTCCCTGGCGAACAGCGACGCGGACGTCGTGCTCGTCCCCGAGGTGCCCTTCAGGTTCGAGGGCGAGGGCGGTCTCCTGCGTTTCCTGCACAGGCGCGTCGAGGAGCGGGGGCACGCGGTCGTCGTCGTCGCGGAAGGCGCCGGCCAGGACCTCCTCGCCCAGGAGGAGCCCCACACGCCCCAGGGCAGCGACGCCTCGGGCAACGTGAAGCTGCGGGACGTGGGCAAGTTCCTCACCCGGCGGATCACGGACCACTTCAGCGCCGCGAAGACGGAGGTCAACCTCAAGTACATCGACCCGAGCTATGTGATCCGCGGCGTGCCGGCCAACCCCTATGACAGTGTGTACTGCATCCGGCTCTCGCATGCCGCGGTGCACGCGGCGATGTCCGGCCGCACCGAAGTGATCGTCGGGCGGTGGCGCCGCCGGTTCGTGCACGTCCCGATCACGATGGCCATCAGCCACCGCAGCCAGGTCGATCCGGCCGGTGACCTCTGGCTGTCGGTTCTGGAGGCGACCGGCCAGCCGGTCCGGTTCTGCTGACCGGCGGCAACCGGCCCGTCCGAAGATGGCTCCGGACGAGAATCCGCCACCCGGCCGGGCCGCCTGGACGGCCGGGAACCCGGGCCCGCGGCAGCGCGAGGTCCCGCGAGGTCCCGCGAGGACCACTGTCGCGCTGCCAGCGGCCCGGACCGGCGGGCGTGTGGGCGGGCCGTGATCGCGGCGACGGTGATTTGTCATCGCGGTGGAGCGGTCGGCGTAAAATCAGCCCGTGCCTGCGTACCAGTACCGTTGCCGTACGTGCGAGACCAGTTTCGAGGTGCGACGCGGCATCACCGAACCGGCCGCCGCCGACAATCCATGTCCGCACGGCCATATCGACACCACTCGGCTGTTCACCGCCGTCGCTGTCAGCCGCGCGGGGTCGGCGTCGGCCCCGCCGCTGCCTGTTCCGTCCGGCGGTGGCGCCTGCTGCGGCGGCGCCTGCTGTAGCTGATCATCGGACGATCCCAGAAGGGCTCTCGTTGTGTATGTGACGTGAACTTGTTGTCATAACTGAGATCTTCATGCCATGATCGGACTTTTCTGTCTTCCTTGATGGGCGGAACTTGTTTAGTCTTACTAAGCAAGTTTTCGATGCGAGGCATCGCCGACGTTCGAGGAGGGGCGCCAGGTGCGGGATACAGATCATGCAGAGCCGACCACGGCGGACGACCGCGACACGGCACGACCGTCCGCCGTGGTCGACGAGCCCACCGCGCCGGGCCGGCACTACAAGTGGATCGCGCTGTCCAACACCACGTTGGGCATCCTCATGGCCACGATCAACTCCTCGATCGTCCTGATCGCCCTGCCGGACATCTTCCGTGGTATCAACATCAACCCGTTGCAGCCGGGCAACACCAGCTATCTGCTGTGGATGATGCTGGGCTTCCTGATCGTCACAGCCGTCCTGGTGGTGACCTTCGGGCGCCTCGGGGACATGTACGGGCGCGTCCGCATGTACAACATGGGTTTCGCGATTTTCGCCGTCTCTTCCGTCCTGCTGGCCCTCACCTGGATGGATGGCAGCGCGGCGGCCCTGTGGCTCATCGGCTGGCGGATCGTGCAGGGCGTGGGCGGGGCGTTCATCTTCGCCAACTCCACCGCGATCCTCACCGACGCCTTCCCGGTCCAGCAGCGGGGGCTGGCGCTGGGCATCAACGTGGTGGCCGGCATCGCCGGTACGTTCATCGGGCTCCTGCTCGGCGGCGTGCTCGCCCCCATCAACTGGCACTACGTCTTTCTGGTATCGGTGCCGTTCGGCGTGTTCGGGACCTTCTGGGCCTACGCCAAGCTCCGGGACAACGGGGTGCGGCAACGCACCGCGATGGACTGGTGGGGAAACGCGACGTTCGCCGGCGGGCTGATCACGCTGCTGATCGGGATCACCTACGGCATCCAGCCCTACGGCGGGCACACCATGGGCTGGACCAGCCCCTGGGTGCTCGGTGCGATGACCGGCGGGCTGGCGGTCCTGGTCGTGTTCGCGGTCATCGAGTCGAGGGTCGCCGAGCCCCTGTTCGATGTGCGGCTGTTCCGCATCCGTTCGTTCACCGCCGGCAACATCGCTTCCCTGCTGGCGTCGCTCGGGCGCGGGGGGCTGCAGTTCGTGCTCATCATCTGGCTGCAGGGGATCTGGCTGCCACAGCACGGCTACAGCTTTGCCGAGACGCCGCTGTGGGCGGGTATCTACATGATCCCGTTGACGATCGGCTTCCTGGTGGCCGCGCCGGTGGCGGGAACGCTCTCCGACCGGTTCGGCGCCCGTATGTTCACGGTCGGCGGTCTTGTCACCGTCATTGCCAGCTTCGTGCTTTTCATGATCATACCGGTGAACTTCTCCTATCCGTCGTTCGCGCTGATTCTGTTCGTCAACGGCATCGGTACCGGCCTGTTCTCCTCGCCGAACCGGGCCGATGTCATGAACGGGCTGCCGGCGAACAAGCGGGGGGTCGGCGCCGGTATGACGGCGACCTTCCAGAACTCCGCCATCGTGCTGTCCATCGGCCTGGTGTTCACACTCATCGTCATCGGTCTCTCCCGGACCCTGCCGTCGACGATGCTCAATGGCCTGCTGGCGCAGGGCGTACCGGACGCGACCGCGCGCACGGTGGCCGGCCTCCCGCCGATCGGCGTCCTGTTCTCGGCATTTCTCGGCTACAACCCGATGGAGCAGCTGCTCACACCGCAGACACTGGCGGCGCTGCCGGACGGTGGTGCCCACGTGACCGGGCACGCCTTTTTCCCGAACCTGATTTCCGGGCCGTTCGCGGACGGCCTCGTCGCCGTGTTCGTGTTCTCGATCGCGACACTGGTGATCGCCGCGGTCGCGTCCTTCGCCGCCGGAACCGGTCAGCCGACGGCACCCGTGTCGGGCGCCGCGCCGGTGGGCGCCGAACCTGTCGGCGCCGGGCCGGTGAGCGCCGAGCCGGTGGATGCCGAGCCGGTGGATGCCGAGCCGGTGGATGCCGAGCCGGTGAACGCCGAACCGGTGAACGCACGGCGGAAGCGGGGCGGGGAGCCGGGGACGGGGCTGATCCCCACCCATCGTCTCGGGAAAGCGGAGTCATCCGGCTATACCGGGTGACGGCCCGGAGCCGGGGGCGTTCCAGCGGCTCCTGCCAGGCAGCTACGCGATGTTCGTCCCGACCTTCGGGCGGGTCTGCGGGACGGAGTGCTGCCAGTCCGCGAGCAACGTCCGGATGCCGGTGACCAGCAGCAGCGGCTGGTCGAGCATGAGATGGTGCCCGGCGAGCGGGATCTCGATGACCGGCGCGACCCGGCCGAGCAGTTCGTACATCTCGGTACCGATGTCCGGGGTTATCAGACCGTGTTCGGCCCGGAACAGCGCGACCCGGCAGCGCACCTCCTTGAGGATCTGCGGGGACGGCCGGCGGCCGCGGAAGATCCCTGGATCGAACTTCCAGGTCCAGCCCCCCTCGACGGCGCCCATGGACGACCGTGCCACATGGTTGACGACGTAGGGCAGCATGTTGGGCTGATCGGGCACGGTCCGGAAGCGGGCCAGCGCCTCGGTCACGGTCGGGTAGACCCGCAGCGGCCCGAACGCCGTGCGCTCGCGGGCGGCCCTTTCCTCGGGGGTGACGTCGGCGACGGGGGCGTCGAGGATGACGATCCCGCTGATCCGCTCCGGGTAGCTGGCGGCGGCCATGATCGATGCCCAGCCGCCCATGCTGTGGCCGATCACGATCGGGCTGCCGGCCAGCTGAGCGTGTTCGGCGACGCCGACTATCTCGGCGGCCCAGTTCTGGAGACTGTAATCGTCACGGCGCCCACTGTCGCCATGGCCGGACATGTCGATGGCGACAACTCGGTATTCGCTGTCAATCAACGGCGCTATGTGGTCCCACCAGCCGGCATGCGCGGAGCCTCCGTGCACGAGGACGATTCCCGGCCGGTCCGGCTCCCCCCAGCATCGGTAACTGATCCGGCATCCCTCGACCTCCGTCGCATACTGTTCGGGCCGCCGCTCGAGTGCGGTCCGGAACCAGCCGGGAGTTTCGATGTTCATGCTCTGTCTGCCATGTTGGTCTGCCGTTCCGGTTATGCGGTGCTGGACGGTGTCGTAATCCAGTCTGGCCGGAATCCTGTCATCGGACGGACCGGGACGGTCCCGATGGCTGGAATCGTCGGATGCGCTCACCTGGCGTGACTGGCAGGGTGGACGGGGTGGTGCCGGCCGAAAGCCGGCACCGATCCGGGATCCGGCCGAGTTCTCCCGGTTTGTGTTCGTCGATATCCGTACGGCACACCGGGGATGCTCTCATGGCTGAATAGCAGCCTTCCTGTGTTGGGTGCCGCATGGTGCTCCCGTGCGATATGGGAACACTGTCGAGCGATATGGTCCCATATTGTGTGGCCTGCCGGCACCGGCCGGCTCACCTGGCTGGGCGGTGTGCGGCGGCGGGTTCACGTCAGGGCCGGCGTCAATACCGACGTCAACCGCTCTGCTCCGGAGCGCAGCGCCGAGCGGGCGTCTCCCACTGCCGGCCTCCGGTCGTCGATCCGGCGCGAGCCGGTGACGCTCGGCCGAGGCCGCCGCCGGTCACTCCCGGCTGGTCGAGACGAATGCCTGGACGGTCCCGGCCGAAAGGACGCCGAGCGGCTGGCCGTCGTCCTCGACCGTGATGGTCGTCTCCGCTGGTATGTCACGCAGTGCCCGATTGACCGCGTCGGTGAGGAAGTCGCGCCAGTCGAGGAAGATCTCCGGCTGGAAGGTGTCGATCACATCCACCAGCGGGCGGGCGGGGTCGGAAAGCCTGTCAAGATCTCCGACAGTGATGATCGATGATCGAGCAAGATCTTTTTCCAGATGAACGAGCCGGGCGTAGCGGACATGTGCGTCACGCATTTCGCGGGCTGCCTCGCCGCCGGTCATCGTGTCCTGGAGCTCGATACAGGGCTCCACCTTGTCGACAAGTTCCACGACACCGGCGAGGCTTCTGACAATCTTGTTCCGTGTCACCTTGTGGCTCCTTCGAGCGCGTCGCGGGCCGGCGGATTCGCGGCACCCCGAGCCCGCGGTCCCGGCGTCCGGGCCCTCCGGGCCTCTCGGATCCGTCGAGCTTTGAAGATCTTCGGGAATTTTCGGATCATCCGCTCCCGCGGCCGGGCCGCCGAGCGCCGAAAATGATCGCGCTGTCCCCGGCCTGGTGCGAGATCCGCTGGAGGCCAGGTCCGGCGCCAGATCACGAGAGCCCCTTCGTGTCCGCTGTGCTCATGGATATCCCGATCGGACTCGTATCCGTAACGAACGGGTCCGTGGCGGTGTCACGGTGCTGGGACGGGACTCGAGACGGGACCAAAGTCCTGGCCGTTCCTGCTCCCCTTATGGGCGCCTTCCCGATACTCTTGCTGTGCGTCCCGGCAGAGCGGTGAGTGATCTGCGTTCCCCCCGTACGTCAGATCATTTCTACCCTCTGCCGGGGCCTTTCATGCTGCCCGCGACCTGCCCTCATGTCTGGTCGGGCCTGATCGGCGGCCACGTGGCGGGCGCATCGGATGCCGCTCGTCCGCGCGAGCCGCGACGGCGGTGGATCCCCCCGAACGGCCAGTCCTTGGTGTCGATTGTGTCGACCTCGCCGACTCTGCCGGATATGAAGGTCTTGCCAGTCTTGCCAGTCTTGCTGGTCTTGTCGGCCTCGTGAACACGTCCAGCGGCCGGGTGTTTCTTCCGAAGATCGATATTACTGTCCGTTTATGTAAACGTGACAGGAGGTAGTCTCCGGTCGTCGGCGAGCCGTAAAATGCGCCTGTCAGCTGATCGCAAGACCATGGTCGTGTTGTTGTGATTCGTACTCGCGGCCGTTGTGGCCGGTTTGTGGGATCGTCCAGGTGACTTGTCCCACTGTGGCCGGACGAGTATCTGTCGGACGGGTATTGGACGGCAATGAGATCTATTATTTAATGGATACGCTAAAACGTAAACCGGGTGCTCGGTGGTCATTCCTGGGCCGGGCGGGCGGCTCTCCGCCGGACGGCCGTGAAAAGGATCAGGGGAGGATGCCCGAGAGCAGGATGATCCTGACAGCCGCACGGTGGGTGAACCGGTAGCGTCGCTGTCCACCGTGCCCGGACCGGCAGGTGGTGACTTGACAGGACGCGGGACTTTGAAGGGGTGCAGATGCAGGTTCCATCAGCGCGGATCGTCTTCCCGGAGGCCGATCGCGCGGAGATTGCGTCGTCGGTGTCGGAGATACTGGCCAGTGGGGCGCTGACGCTCGGCGCGTATACGAGGGAGTTCGAGGCCGCCTTTGCCGCGGCCCACGGCGCCCCTTTTGGCATTGCTGTCAGTAGTGGCACCGCGGCGCTTGAGATTATTCTCCGGGCGCTGGACGTGGCAGGTTCGGACGTCATTATACCCACGAACACCTTCGCGGCCACCGGTTTCGCCGTCCTGCGGGCCGGCGCGGACCTGGTTTTCGCGGACGTGGACCCCGGCACGTTCGCGCTCAGCGCGGCCACCGTGGCCGCTGTACTCACACCGCGTACCCGGGCGGTCGTTCTGGTGCACATAGGCGGCCTGATCACTGCGGAAGCCGACGCTATTCGGGCGCTGTGTGACGAACGGGGCATTTTTCTGGTCGAGGACGCGGCGCACGCCCACGGGGCGAGTCATGACGGCCGCCCCGCGGGGTCCTTCGGCGTGGCCGCGGCGTTCTCGTTCTACCCGACCAAAGTCATAACCAGCGGCGAGGGCGGGATGATACTCACCGCCGACGAGCGCGTGCGGGACGACGCGGTGATATTCCGGGACCAGGGGAAAGCCGGTTTCCTCGGCAACGTCCACATCAAACAGGGCTACGCCTGGCGGCTGAGTGAGCTGCACGCCGTGACCGGACTGGTGCATCTGCGCCGGTTGTCCGAATTCCTTGAGGTCCGCCGCCGGGCCGCCGCCCGGTACGACGCGGGACTCGACCAGATCGACGGGATCGAGCCGGTCCGGGTGCCGGCCGGCGGGTACGGCAACTTCTACAAATATCTGGCCCTGCCGCGTCCGGGCATTGAACGGGCCCGGCTGAAAAAGGAGCTCAAGGAGCGCTACGGCGTGTCACTGTCGGGCGAGGTGTACGAGGCACCCCTGCACCAGCAGCCGGCCTTCGCGTCGTATGCCGGCGGCAACCTGCCGGTCGCCGAGGATCTGTGTGCCCGTCACGTGTGCCTCCCGGTCCACTCGGACATGACCGGGGCCGAGGTGGATCATGTGCTTGCGTCGCTCGCCTCCGCTCTCGAGGCCCTGGCGGTACAGCTCTGACCAGGTGATCATCGTTCGTAGCAGTTCTCGGGCAATTGCACCGGGCGACCCGGCCCGCAACCGACAATTCTGGACGGATGACCATGCGTATAGCCGTCACCGGCGGCTCCGGCTTCATCGGGGCCCATGTAGTGGACCGGCTCGCCGATGCCGGCCATGACGTGATTTCACTCGATCTACAGACGCACAAGACTGATCCACGAGCCGACCGCAGAGCGCTCGACGTTCTGGACCTGCCCGCCGTCACCAGTGCGTTCGACGGCTGCGAGGTGGTTTTCCACCTCGCCGGCATGTCCAATGTCGACCACGCCTTCGCCGACCCGATCCGGACCGTGCGGCTCAATGTCGAGGGCACGGCGAACGTCTGCGAGGCGGCGCGCGTCGCCGGTGTGCGCCGGGTGCTGTTCGCCAGCACCGTCTGGGTCTACGGCGCGGCCGGCGGTGACCCGGACGACCCGCACCCGCTGACCGAGGACGTCGAGTTCGCGCTGGCCCGCGCCGGCCATGTCTACACCTCCACCAAAATAGCGGCGGAGCTGCTGCTCCACAGCTATCAGCAGACCTATGGTGTGGACTTCACAATTCTGCGCTACGGCATTCCCTACGGCCCCGGCATGCGCGACGAACTGGTCCTGGCCCGGTTTCTCCGGAAGGCGCTCGACGGGGAGCCGCTCACGATCGCCGGCGACGGCCAGCAGTTCCGTAACTACGTGTTCGTCCGTGACCTGGCCGACGCGCACGTGCTCGCCATGGCCGACTCCGCACGGAACGCGACGATCGCGCTCGAAGGCGACGAACGGGTCAGCGTGCTGGCGATGGCGCAGGCGGTCCGTGACCATGTCCCCGGCGTCCGGATCGAGCACGTGCCGGCGCGGCCGGGTGACTTCCGGGGGCGGCCGGTGTCGAACGCGGCGGCCGAGGCGCTGCTGGGCTGGCGTCCCACCACCCGGTTCGCCGACGGGGTCCGGCAGTACGTCGAGTGGTATCTGGCCGACCGGCGGCCCACCCGTGACCAGGTGGTCCCGGTACCACCCCGCCAGGCGGCCGACGGCGTCGGCGTCCCGGCATCGTCCGAGTAAGTCATGATCGACGATATGGCCGATGGCCCCACGGGTGGCCCGGTGACGGTCCCGGCCCGGCAGCCCCAGCACGCTGGGAAGCGGGCGTTGCTGCTGTCGGGCTCGCTCGGGATGGGCCACGATGTCATGGCGCAGGCCTGCGCGCACTCGCTGGCCCTGCGTGGGTTCTCCACCCGCACGCTGGACTCCCTGCGCATGATGGGCGGCCGTGCCGGGGCCATGGGGGAGGCCGTGTTCCGGGGGATGCTGGCCGTGCCGGGACTCTACGACGCGGTGCACTTTTCGCAGATGCGGCCGGGCGGCCCGTTGGCGCGGGTGATCGAGGCGGTCGCGTCCCGGTTCCTCGTCCCCAGGCTGGCGTCGACGCTGCGTGAGCAGCCGGTCGAGCTGCTTCTGTCGATCTTCGCGACCGGGGCCGCGGCGGCGAGCCGGATCAAGCCCGAGCATCCTGACATGATCACGGCGGTGTTCTGTACGGATGTCTGCGTCCACCGGCTCTGGGTGCACGACAACACCGATCTGTACCTGGTCACCTCGGCCACGGCAGCGCGGTTCGTCCGCCGGTTCCATCCCCAGGCGCGGATCGCCGTCGTCCCGACGCCGGTGCGCCAGCCCTTCTACGACCCACCGACGCAGGTGGCGGCCCGGGCTGCTCTCGGCATCCCCGCCGACGCGCGCTGCGTACTGCTGATGTCGGGCTCCTGGGGCCTCGGCCCGTTGGTCGACGGTGCCCGGGCGCTGGCCGAGGCCGGTGTGTGGGTGATCGCGGTGGCCGGGCGCAACACCTCGCTCGAGGCCCGGCTGCGGGGACTGGCGCGCACGCGCCAGCAGGTCATCCCGTTCGGCTTCACCGACCGTATCCCCGAGCTGATGGCAGCGAGCGATCTTGTGGTCACCTCGTCGGGGGACACCTGCAGCGAGGCCCGCGTGATCGGGCGCGATCTCCTGCTGCTCGACGTCGTGCCTGGTCACGGCCGGGACAACCTCCAGCTCGAACTCGACCGGGGCCGGGCGGACGTGACCTCCGCGGACACCGCGTCCCTGCGCCGGTCGGTGCTTGCCGCGCTGGACCGCACCAAGCCGCCCTCGGTCCGCGTGGTCGGTACGCCGGACGCCTGGGAGCAGGCGTTCGGCGCCGCGCTCAGTCAGGTCGAGCTCGGTAATGGCTGGTAGGACTGGTAGGAGACAGCCCGTACGGGCGTGGCGTGGCAGCGGAGGTGGGATGGTGGGAGACGTGGGACGCAGCGGTGGCGCACGTACGCACCTCGGCCGGATTCCGGGCGGCGCGTGAACGACGCGCTTGCCGTCGGCGCGCCGATCGCGGTCGTGTCAGCGGCCTTCTACGGGATGGCCCCCATGATCCAGGCTGTCGCGGCGCGGCAGGCACCGCCTGGCGGCGGGCTCGGGCTCGGGCTGTTGCTCCGTCTCACCGTGCGCCCGCTGTGGCTGCTCGGGCTCGCGGTCGAGGCCGGGTCGTTCCTGCTGGAGGTGCTGGCCCTGTCGGTGGCCCCGGTGGCCCTTGTCGCGCCGCTGATGGCGGGCGACATGGTGGTCTTCGCGCTGCTGGCCCGGCGGTTCCTCGGGGAGCGGATCAGCCGGGCCGGCTGGCGCGGGATGGCGTCCATGGTTGCCGGAATCGTCCTGCTCACCTTTGCCTTCAGCCGCGGCGCCGAACTCGGTGACCCGGCGAGCAATCATGATATGGGGCTGTTCCTGGCCTGCGGGCTGACGTTCACGGCCGTGGGCGCCTGGCTGGCGAACCAGGCGGGCAGGGCGGAGCGGGTTGCCCGGGCGGCCCTGCTGTTCGGGCTGTCCGCGGGGGCCTGTTACGCGATCGCGACGTTGGCGACCCGTCAGATCGGCCTCTACCTGGACGATCATGAGCTGGCCCGCCTGCTGGCCACCCCGACCCCGTACGTCCTGATCGTTTTCTCCGTGCTCGCCCTGGGCCTGGAGCAGCGGGGACTGCAGGGGCGGGCGGCGGTGATCGCCTTCCCGGTGACCAGCGGGGTATCGGCCTTCCTGCCGGTGATGCTCGGGCTGACCCTGTTCGACGAGTCGGCACCCGAAGGACCGCGGATGGTGGCCTTCGTCGCCTCCCTGGTACTGGTCGCGGCCGGGATTCTCGGTCTGGGCAGGGACCGGGTGGCAGGCGGCGCGCACGAGCGGGAGCCCCAGCACGAGTCGCACTCCGAACGGCCGCAGTGACTCCGAACGGCCGCAGTGGCGGTGTAGAGAACTCCACTCGTCACAGCGGGTCGCTGATGCCGTCCGCCGGGCGGGGCGGAAGAAGAACGAGACCGCTCTGGCGGGTGCGTTCTTCCCCGGCCTGCCGACGGATCGGATCGGCTCGGCTCGGCTGGACCTGCTGACCGGGACCTTGGCCGGTTGGCGGTCGTGCGTACGGCGGTCAGATCAGACGTGGAACCTTTCCAGCGCCTTGCGGACACGGGAGTTCGCCTGAGCAAAGCTGATCTTTCCGTCGACGTATGCGGCGAGGGCGGTGCGGCGCACCCGCTCGACACGTGGATCCTCCAGCGGGGTGCTGAGCAGGTTAGTCGTGACAGTGGCCACGCTGATCACCTCCCGTTGCGCGGAAACAACAGCGACGAAAAGACCGCCTGACAGCGTCAGGCGTGCAATGAATCCAGAGAAGGGCTCGCGCTCCATGACGATCGTCGTCCGGAGCGCCGCGTGATCGACTACCTACGTCCCGCCGACGCGTGACCGTGGCAACCAATCGGATCTGCAGGCCGGGCGGGAGGGAAGCCTGAGACGCCCCGACCCTGGGGCTTCCGCCCAGTCGATGGCGTTCATGGCACCTGCGCTCCTCCACGGCAACAGCGGGTGTGGATACCCGCCAGCAGGGTCGGGATGACGTCTGCCTGCGTCCGTCGTCAAGACCAACGCTGGAAGAACCACAACCCGACCGGACAGCTACAAGAGTGCGCCGTTGTGAGCCCGATCGCAAGACCCTTTCTGTCAGGTCATCGATCGCATCCTTACAGTGACCATTGTCGCGGCTCGTCGGCCGACCGCTGCGGCTGGCGCCGTCGCGAACACGAAGAGCGTCTGGGCGTGCTGCCCTGGGCGGCCGGCGGCCGGATGGCCGCCGAGGCGCCACAGCGGCTGGCGCCGGGCGGCCACCTGCTGGTCGAGACCAGCGAGCGCCAGGCGGCGCGGACCGTCGAAGCCGTCGTCCGCAACGGGCTGCTCCCACAGGTGGTCACGTCCGACGAACTGAACGCCACCGTCGTCATCGGGACGAAGCCCATCCGGTAGGAGGGCCCCGCACCACGGCCTGCCGGCCGCCCTCCGTCCGGCCGGCAGGCCGTGGTCCCGCATGAGATGAGAGCTCGGGGCCGGGTGCGGACGGTGGGGCGCTGGGCCTTCACCCGACCAGAAAGAGAAAAACAGGAAGAGGAAACAGAAAGAAGAAAGAGGAAAGGTGAAAAGGAACAGGTGAAGATCAGCTCTGCTGTTCCGCCGGAGCGGGACGCAGAACCGCGCCCAGCGGGTGCGGCTCGTCGCCGGCCACGTCCCACAGGACGAGCGCCGCTCGGTCGATACCGTCGACGGTCCGTACGTCCGCGCCTGTTGGCCCGGGTTCCGCGAGATCGTCGGGACGGATCCGGCTGGGCGCGGCTATGTAGTCACCATCGGTGAAGGGCCGGAGGTCGGCGCCGAACGGTGTCGTTTCCGCTTCCTGCCCGGGTGAAATCCTGGCCATAGCGTCACAGCTCCTTTGTCACAGCGTCTGGATGGCGACGATTTCGGCTGTGCCGCCGGGGCCGCTGCTGTTGGTCACCCGGACACGTACCGGCCGGCCGGAAGCCTTGGCGGCGGTGGCGATTGTCAGTACTTCTGATTCGGTCGAGTCCGGCGCGGTGTAGATCCGCCGCCATCCGACATGGCCGATCGTGTAGCGGTACTCGATCCAGGCCGTGCTGCCTCCCGCGAAGACGTTCAGGACGTATGCGTCGTAGTCGATCCACTGGCTTTGGTCCCAACCAGAACGCGGCACGATCGGCCTCCCCCTGTGCGTGGCCCGAGGCGGTGACTTCGGGGCTCGGTTATCAAGGGTATTTTTGTGTCGCCGCTGTGCTATCTCCCATCCGACACAGTCCACTAACCGACCCGGCGGTCCGGTCCCCTCGCCGCCCCGCGTCGAAAGCCGTCGCCATCTCGTCGGGACGCCCGCGGCCGGTCGGGAGCCCTACGATCGGTTTTTGCGGTCGGGGTAGGAAGACCGTGGAAGTTCCGGCAAGTTCTGAGGCTCTTCACAGCGTTTTCCCAGCTTTCACGGTCATCATCCGTGTCCATGAGCTTCACGTGGTATCCGGCTGGCGGGACACGGACGCGCGGGCCGGCCCGCGTCGGCACGGCGGCGCCCACGCGGCAGCCAGATCCTCCCCGCCCGCCGGGAGACCAGGCCGTGCCGGGTGCGGCCCACGGCCGGCACGTGCCGCCGCGCCGCTCCCCGCGCTGGTCCCCGCGGCTCGCCGTACGGCTCGCCCTGGTGGTGTGGGGAGCCGTGGTCGTGGCCCTGTGGTGGTTCGACACCGCCGCGTCCAGCGTGCGCGGCGCCGGGCCGGCCATGACCGCGGCCGGCCGGGTCAGCGGCCTGCTGGCGGCCTACCTGGTGCTCGTGCAGCTCCTGCTCATGGCACGGATCCCCGTTCTCGAACGTGCGGTCGGGCTCGACCGGCTGGCGGCCTGGCACCGTGGGCTGGGCACGAACGTCGTGCTGCTCATCGTCGTCCACGTCCTGCTCACGGTGTGGGGCTACGGCCTGACCACGCATCATCAGCCGCTGTCCGAGCTCGTCACGGTGGTCACCACCTATCCGGAGATGTGGAAGGCGACCATCGGCACCCTGCTGTTCGTGGCCGTCGGAGTGGCCAGCGCCCGCGCGGTCCGGCGGCGCGTCTCCTACGAGGCCTGGTACCTGCTGCACCTCACCGCCTACCTTGCCGTGCTCCTGGCGTACTCCCACCAGACGGCGACCGGCGCGGACTTCGTCGGCCATCCGGTCAACCGGCTGCTGTGGCAGGGGATGTACCTCGCGGTCGCCGGCTGCCTGGTCGTCTGGCGGCTGGTCCTGCCGGCCGTGGCCGTCGGCCGGCACCGGATGGCGGTGGAGCGGGTGGTCCACGAGGCGCCCGGGGTCGTCTCGGTCTGGATCCGCGGCCGTGACCTGCATCGTCTCGGTGCGGTGGCGGGGCAGTTCCTGCTGTGGCGGTTCGCCGCCCGCGGGCATCTCGTCAGCGCGCACCCCTATTCGCTGTCCGCCCCGCCGCGACCGGACCGGCTGCGCATCACGGTCAAGGCCACCGGCGACCACTCCCGCGCGATCGCCCACCTGCGGCCGGGCACCCCGGTCGTGGCCGAAGGCCCGTTCGGGCACTTCACCGCCGAGCACGCCAGCCGGGGCAGGACACTGCTCGTCGGCGGCGGCAGCGGGATCGGACCGGTCCGGGCGCTCACGGAGGAGCTGCTCGCCCGTGGCGACGACGTCGTGGTGGTGCACCGGGTCAGCCGGGCGAGTGATCTCGCGCTGTGGCAGGAGTTCGAGCGGCTGGCCGGCAGCGGGCGGCTGGTCGGCAGCGGGCGGCTGGTCGTCCACCGCGTGGTCGGTTCCCGGCGCGACCTCGGATACGACCCGCTGGCGGCGCGTTTCCTCGTCGCGGCCGTGCCGGACGTCGCCGAACGGGACGTCTTCGTCTGCGGCCCCGCCGGGATGACACACGCGGTCGTCCGGGCGCTGCGCGGCCTCGGGCTGTCCGGCAAGCAGATCCACACTGAGGAGTTCACGCTGAGATGAACGAGAACGCCGGAAAATCCCACCGGGCGCGGCTCGGCCTTGCCGCGCTGCTGGCGACCGTCGGCCTGGTGGTCGGCGCGAAGGCCGCGACCGGGCCCGGCGAGCGGCCCGTGGCGCTCGCCGTCGCGCCGGCCACGGCCGGTACGGGCCAGCGGCCCGCTACGGCGGGAGGTGTCCCGGCTCCGGATCCGGCGGATGAGGCCTCCGGATCCGCTGGTTCGGACGGGCACGACGGGTCCGCCGCCGACGACAGCGGCCGGCCCGCGGGATCCGGATCGGGCGGGGCGGGCGGCGCGACATCCGTCCCGTCGAGCCCCGCCGCCGGCGGCTCGTCGGGCACGGCCACCACCCGGACGGTGACGGGGGACGCCGTGCGCACCCGCTACGGCTTCGTGCAGGTCCAGGTCGTCCTGAGCGGAAAGACGATCACTGATGTGGTGGCCCTGCGGCTGCCGGACCGGGAGCGGCGCGATATCGAGATCAACAACTGGGCGGTGCCGATCCTGCGCCAGGAGGTGCTCGACGTCCAGAGCGCCCGGATCGACACCGTCTCCGGGGCCTCCTACACCAGCGACGGTTACGCGCAGTCCGTCCAGTCCGCCCTGGACCGGGCCGGTGCCTAGCCGGCCGGGCCGGGTCCACGCCGAACCGGTGATGGGCACGGTCGTCAGCATCGACATCCGCCGTCCGCGCGGCGCGGCGGAGCTGGGCCCCTCGGAACTGGACGCGGCGATCGCGGCGGCGGCCGCGGTGCTGCACCGGGCGGACGAGGACTTCAGCACCTTCCTGCCGGGCTCCTGGGTCTCCCGGCTGCGGCGCGGCGAGATCGGCCTCGACGACTGCCCGGAGCACGTCCGCGAGGTGTACCGGCTGGCCGACGCCTGCCGGGAGCGGACCGGCGGCAGCTTCGACCCGGCCTGGCGGGCGGACGGCACCCTGGATCCGACCGGCCTGGTCAAGGGCTGGGCGGCGGACGCGGCGTCCCGGGCGCTGACCGACGCCGGCGCCCCGGACCACTGCGTCAACGCGGCCGGGGACCTGCTGGTCCGGGGAGCCTCGGGGACGGGCCGGCCCTGGCGGGCCGGGATCGCCGACCCCTTCGAGCGGGCCCGGCTCGTCGCGGTGGTCGAGGGCACGGATCTCGCCGTCGCCACGTCGGGCGTCTCGGAGCGGGGCGAGCACGTCGTCGACCCGCGTACCGGGACTCCGGCGAGCGCGCTGGCCTCGGTCACCGTCGTCGGGGCGGACGCCTACGCCACGGCCGCCCTGGCGGACGCCTACGCCACGGCCGCCCTGGCCGCCGGCCACGCCGCGCCGGCCCTGCTCGCCGATCTCGCCCGGCAGGGATGGGCCTGGCTGACGGTCGACGCCACCGGCCGGCTGGCCTGTTCGGCCGGCTTCCCCGGCCAGGTTGCCGCCGCCGCGTCCGCGCCGTCCAACAGGGCTTCCCTATCGGATACACACCGTTCGGGGCAGCTTTCCTCCGCACCTGTCCGGTCCGCTCCCGGCGCTGTCGGGCCTGGATGACCGGCCCGACGCGGGA
>NZ_CAKKTL010000046.1:1290-5423 GCF_920664355.1 Protofrankia sp. CiP1_Cm_nod2 | reverse complement strand
TACGGGTGAGACTGGGTGGATGGAGCATCCGCTCAGGGTCCTCGTCGTGGACGACGAGGAGGCGATCACCGATCTTGTCGCCATGGCGCTGCGTTACGAGGGTTTCGACGTGCGCGACGGTGTGCGTCAGGGGATGGCGGACAGCGCCTGGTTGACCGCCACGGTGTCGAACCGCTCCGGGGCGAACTCGACGGCGTTGTCGACGCCCAGCCATTCCAGCTTCTCGTCGTGCTCGGGGTGGTCGGGATCCTTCAGCACCTGTAGCAGTTCGGCGTATCCCCAGATGCCGCCGCAGTCCTCCGGTGGGGCGGCGCGGCGCCCGCCGGTGCAGCGGGGATAGCGCACCGTCGGATCCGGGCTGAGGACCTTCTCCAGCAGGATGTCGTGTTCCCAGCTGTCACCGAAGTCGTAGGTATAAAAAATCTTGTCGTTCGCGGTGGGCACGACCTGTTCCAGCGTCACCGCGGCCTCGGCGCGGTAGCCCGGATCCGCGTCGGGGCTGCTGAAACTGCCATACTGGGTCTCGAAGACGTGAAGATGGGTGTCGTACCAGCCGAACGCGGCCTGGATGACGGTGTGCAGCCGGTCGAGCCGGATGTCGGCAGGCACCTCCAGCCGTCGCCAGATCGGCGGTTTCGTGCCACGCAGAACGACCTTGATCTGATAGACCGGCGCTGGCCCGGCCGCCTTCTTCCGTTTCGCCGGCAGCGCCGCCGACGGCGCGACGTCGGACGGGGCCAGTTCGAAGCCGCCAGGGATCAGCAGCCGCGTCAGGTCGGGGCCGATGTCGTCCTCGTCGTCGGTGGGATGCGGCGCGGGTGGTCTGCCGGGCTCCGGCAGAGTCGCCAGCCGGGCCCGTAGCAGCATCGCCAGCGCCGGATAGGCCGGGCTGTCGTCCTCGTCGTCGAGGAATTCGGCCAGGTTGAGAGCGACGTCGCCCGCGTCGTGTACCGCCCGCGCGGCGAGGGCGTTCTCGGCCTGCCAGCGGAACTCCTCCGGGCTGAGGTTCTCGGCCCTGATCCGGACGCCCTCGGAGCTGGCAGCGGCATGCAGCGTTTCGACCGCTTCGGGCAGCTTGTCGGCGTCGAGGAAGAGAACGTCGGCGGCGGCGCCGCAGTCGTTGCGGTCAACGTTGATGATGACGGCGTGCCCCCGCCCCGCCCGATGGAACGAGCAGACCAGTATCGAGGCCGTTTCCTGGTCGTCATCCAGGCGTTGGAAGCCATCGGCGGTCACCGGTGCCTGCAGCTCGTCCGCCCATACCGGGCGGGTGATGCCGGCCTCGGCCAGGCGGTCGGCGGCGTCGTTCGCGGCCGCGCCGAGACGGCCCGGCGAGACGGAGCCGATCGCCAGCAGCGTCGCCAGCGCCTCCACGGCGCCCGTGGACTCCAACGCCGGGACGAGCCCTTGCGTAAACGCCTCCTCGGCGTCCTCGCCGATCAGGTCGCTGGCTGAGACCAGCGTCGCGCCAAGGACTTCCGCCTCCATCGGATCGTCGATGGTGAGCAGGAGCTCCCCGTTCGTGGTCAGCTCACCGACGACCATCCCCAGCCCGTCGGCGCCCGAGCACGCCGGGCAGTCACACGTGCCCTGCGTGTCCGGCACACGTGACACGGCGGTGGGGCGTGACCTGGTCCTGTTGTTCCTGGTGGGGGGTTTCCGCCCGCTCCTACGGCCACGACTGCTGGGGCTCATGCGGTAAGTCTGCTCCCATCCGCCGCGTCCGGCTCACCCGGTTATCGCTCCGTCCACCGAGCGGGCGCGTCCTGGTCGGACAGCGGCTGTCTCCTCATCCGGCCTGGCTGTCGACGATGCCGGGACGCGGGGAACGGCGGAGGCGGGATCAAAGCCCGCGAACCCCAGCCCGATGACGAAGCCCGCGACCTCCTCGAGCTGGCGGCTCGACGGAGCCTGGTCGACGGCCCCATGAAGGCGCTCGGCGACTGGACACTCCAGCACGGCGACGAACTGCTGGACGCTCAGGAACACGCGCCGGAATTCTGACCCAACAGGGCTGACAGCCGACCACCGGACAATTCAGCGGACATGAGGCCGACGTCGCGGCCATCAGGGTTCTGCCCGCCGGCTCGGGGCAGGACCGCCGGAGCGTGGTTGCTCGCCGCCCTGGGCGGGACCGCCTGCCGATTCGTGCTCCGGGACCGGCGGAATCGACGTCGCGCCGCCGCGAGCTCTTCTTGCCGCCGGTGGTTCCGCTGCTGCCATTTCCGGTCAGAGTGTGCTGAATCCGCGTTGCAGCCGGGCCAGGGCGTCGTCGATCGCAACGACCGGGTCCTGATGCGGCGAGGACGGCGCGGGTCGCCTGGACGTGTCGAGCTGGCTGATCATCATGATGCCGATGATGGCGCCGGTGACCGCGACGACGTCGGGGTCGTCCGCCTTGCGTCCGGCCCGTTCCGCCACGGCCACGGTGAACTCGTGCGTGGCGGAGGTGAGGTGATCCAGGTGCGCCGCGCGGACCTCGGGTATCGCGGCGATGAGCTCGGTGCGGTGCTGCTCCAGGGCACGCTGGTCGGGACTCAGGGTGGCGTAGCCGGCGCGCAGCGCCTCGCGGAAGGCCGTGATGACGCCCTCGCCTGCCGGGCGGGCGCGGAAGTGGGCCAGCAGGTCGTAGTCGGCGGCGTCCCACAGGACCATGTCGGGCTTGGTCGGGAAGTGCCGGAAGCAGGTCCGCGCCGCGACCCCGACCTCTTCGGCGATCATACTGACCGTGGTCTCGGCGTATCCTCGCTCGGCGAAAAGCCGCAGCGCGGCCGCCTGGATCGCCTGCTTGAGCGCGATGGTCTGCGTCTGGCTCCACGATGGCCGCTCCCGCGACAATTACTCGCTCCCTTCGACAACGGTGTCAGCGCGTGCTGCGTCGATCATTGCCTCGCCACCCGCCTGGCTGACCGGCGGCGGCTGCGACGCGGCGGCGGTAGCCGTGGCGAGGACCGTACCGATCCCGGCGCCGGTGATCGAGGTCCAGGCGGACACGAACCCGAAACCGTTGCCCGTGCTCGTCGCGGACCCGAGTATCAGGCCGGCGCCCAGCACCGCGAAGCCGCCGACGAGCACCACCTTCGCGCCGATCGTCTTCGTGAGTGGCTCGGCACCGGTCGCGCCGACGGCGAGCCCGCCGAGCAGCGGGAGGAGCCGCAGGCCGGAGCCGATGGAGTCCACGCCGAGCACGGCCTGGAAATACTGCGGCAGGGTGAACAGCACCCCGATCATCGCCAACGAGCACAGGAAGGCCAGGACCGTGCCCCAGACGTACTCGGGGATGCGGAACAGGCCGATGTCGACCAGCGGCTCCCGCGCCCGAGCCGACACCGGCGCCGCGGGCAGGCCGCGGGTGAGGCGACGCTGCCAGAGCGCAAAAACGATCAGCAGCAGGGTGCCGGCCAGCAGCGCGGCGCTCACGACCGCCGAACCCCAACCACGGGTGCCCGCCTCGGCGCACCCGTAGACCAGCCCGGCCAGTCCGCCACCGAACAGAGTCATCCCCACGAGATCGAGCCGGCCCCGGTCTGACCCGCGGGACTCTGGCACCAGCGCCACCACCGCGACCAGCGCGATGACCACGACCGGCACGTTGATGAGGAAGACCCAGCCCCACCAGAACCGGTCGAGCAGCCAGCCGCCCAGAATCGGTCCGGTCGGCAGGGCCAGGAAGTTCACGCCCGCCCACACGCCGACCGCCCGGGAACGCTCGTCCTCGGCGAACATCACCGTGACTGCCGACATGGCCATCACCACGATGCCGGCCCCGGCGATTCCGCCCGCTGCGCGCGCGGCGATGAACATGGCCGCCGAGCCCGACCAGGCAGCCCAGGCCGAGGCGGCCCCGAAGGCGGCGAGAGAGGCGATCATCACCCGGCGCCGCCCGTACCGGTCGCCCAGCGACCCCAGCGGCAGCATCGCCACGGCCCAGGTCAGCAGATACGCCGAGGAAGAACCACACCAGATCTGTGGCCGAGGCATGCAGCTTCACCGCAAGCGTCGGCAACGCCACCGCCAGCACCGTCCCGTCCACGCCGACGGCGAAGACGGCCACCGCGACGCCGGCCAGCGCCAACCACTTCCGATCCATCCCGGCCCTCTTTTGTCACTCAATGTATATCTGTCAGTGGATG
>NZ_CAKKTL010000046.1:0-874 GCF_920664355.1 Protofrankia sp. CiP1_Cm_nod2 | reverse complement strand
AGTGTCCCGAGTCGTTAATTCGTTCGCAGTAGGCGGCGAGGGTCTTGAGGATTTGGTCGGCGGTCTTGGTCCAGATGAACGGCTTCGGGTCCTTGTTCCAGGCGTTGGTCCACTTGCGGATGTCGGCTTCGAGTTCGACGACGGAGCGGTGCGTCGAACGGCGCAGCTTGCGGGTGGTCAGCTCGGCGAACCAGCGTTCGACGAGGTTCATCCACGAGGACGAGGTGGGGGTGAAGTGCAGGTGGAACCTGGGGTGGCGCAGCAGCCACTTCTTCACTGCCGGGGTCTTGTGGGTGGCGTAGTTGTCCAGGATCAGGTGCAGGTCGTAGCTGGTCGGTACCGAGGCGTCGATCAGTTTGAGGAACCGCAAGAACTCCTGGGCGCGGTGGCGCCGGTAGTGCTGGGCGATCACCGCCCCGGACGTCGGGTCGAGCGCGGCGAACAGGCTGGTGGTGCCGTTGCGGACGTAGTCGTGGGTCATCCGCTCCGGCGTGCCCGGCATCAGCGGCAGGACCGGCGCGGTGCGGTCCAGGGCCTGGATCTGCGACTTCTCGTCGACGCACAGCACGATCGCTTTCTCGGGAGGGTCGAGGTAGACGCCGACGACATCCCGGACCTTCTCCACGAACTGCGGGTCGGTCGAGAGCTTCCACGTCTCGACCAGGTGCGGTTTGAGCCCGAACGCCCGCCACATCCGCGAGACCGTCGACTGCGACAGTCCCGATGCCCGGGCCATCGACCGGCTCGACCAGTGGGTGTCGCCGTTGGCCGGTTTCTCCTCCAGCGTCCTGGTGATGACCTCGTCGACCTTCACGTCGGACACGGTGCGCGGCCGGCCCGGCCGCGGCTCGTCCGACAGCCCCTCCAACCGGTC
>NZ_CAKKTL010000045.1:15470-30371 GCF_920664355.1 Protofrankia sp. CiP1_Cm_nod2 | reverse complement strand
CGGTGCTTTCGGTCGTGGGTCTGGCGCACGTTGGCATACCGCGGGCCCGCCGCGGCCCCACGCGCCGCCCCGGCACGGTCTCGGCACGCTGTCACAGCCGTCGTCGCCGGTCCGGCGCCACGTCCGATACCACGTCCGGGGTGACCTCCCGGACACGGACCGGTTGGTGCAAGACTTGCCCACATGCCGAACAGACCCCGAACCCGTACAACCCGGATCGTCGTGGCGGGGGCTGGGCTACTGTTTGTCACCGGTGCCACCGCCTGTGGCTCCGGCGGCGGGACACCGGCACCCGCGACGCCGTCGCCGGCCGCCGCCCCGCTCGGCGCGGAGGCCGGCGCCAGGGCGCAGACCGGCAGCGACGCTTCCTCCCCACGTCCGCCGGCCGGCCCCGGCGGCCAGTTGAGCCCGGCGCCCGGATCGCCACCGCTGTGTACCGAGGCGGGCCTGCGGGTGGCCGCGGGTGCGTCCGCGGGTGCTCCGTCCGGGGAGCGCCAGGGGTTCGTCGTCGTTCTCACCAGTTCCTCAGACCAGCCGTGTTCGCTGATCGGCTATCCGTCCGTGGCCGCCACGGACGACAACGGGCGGCAGGAACGGCCGGCGGCCCGCTCCGAGGGCGGCAACCTGTTCCGGGTGGGCCCGCCCGAGACGGTGGTCCTCCAGCCGCGGGGCACCGCGTCGTTCGGTGTCGAGTGGACGGCCGTACGGTCCGGCGACGAATCCGCCTGCCTGCCCTACGAGCAGTTCGTGGTCATTCCGCCGCACCAGACCCGGGTCCAGGTGGTGGAGCGGCAGACAACCATCTGCGACGCGTTCCAGGTGCACCCTGTCGTGGCCGGAACGGCCGGCACACGGCCCCGGTAGCCGGAATTCGCACCTGTCGACACGGCCAGCCAGCCCAACCGGTGCTGGCGAACGCGTGAATCCTGGGTGAACTCGGGGCGGTACGGCGGTAGGCCGTCTGGCGCTATGACGGTGTTGTAGAGCTCTGGCGGTGCCAGAGCTCTACAACACCACCCCGTTCGTCAGGCCGTGGTTTTTCGTGCCACAATTTTGTTACACGACGGTTTCGTCATGCCATGGTGTCCTCCTCTTACGAGGACGCCCGTGCACCCGAGATAGCCCGTAGCCGGGGCACCGCACACAGCTGTTGCGGGTTCCATCCGAGCTCTGAATACACGTCGTTGTCCTGCCAGCGGGCCAACGCTTCCCGGTCGAGAGCCGCCAGGGATTCCGGCAGTGCGTTCAGGTGGTGCCACTGCAGACGGCTTGCCCGGGGGTCTGCGCCCGGTGTGGGTATCCCGCTCCAGTGGGTCAGCCGGAAGAACAGCCCCAGCCGTTCACCGCCGCCGATGAACCGATGATGGGCTACATGCGCGAGCCACACATGGGTCGCCATTGTCATCACCGACAGGGTCTCGTCGGCTATCCGCAGCACGGCCTCGATCGCGGGTTCCCCACTGCCAAGTTCGGACCACGGTAACTGCCATGGTGAATCCGACTCGGCGCCACGACAGAGCAGCACCGATCCGTCCACGCGCCACATCAGCACATGAACGTCGACCGGCAACCCCGTGCCCGGGCCGGCATTGTCGACCATCACCACTCCCACCCTCGGCGGGTGTCGCCAGCAGTGGCACCAGGCCACGGATGTGCCCACACCCTGTTCCAGAGGAGCCGCCCCGCGACCGCCCTGCCATCTCCTTGCAGCCGGCTGGCCATCCCGCCGGCACAGTCGTCCGTCCGTCCGTCCCGAAGGCCGACGATCATCCGCTGTCCGGATTCACTTCCCGCAGCGGGGAGGCATTCCGCGCCTGAGCCGGTGATTCGGAAAAATGACGGCGTATGCCTCATTGGCATGTCCGTGAACCGCTCTGTCGACCGGCACCCGATCACATTGCCGTGCTGCCGGTGGTGAACCGCCGTGACTCCGGATCGTCGGATGACCATGACGACGGGCACTGTTCCGGTGATCGGTGACGGCGTCATCGGCGTCGTCGAACACCGGGTGTGTCCGTGGGTTGTCATCACGGCCTCCCGGAACCCCTGCGTGCGTGACATCAGCATGGCTGCCTGCACATCATGGCGTTCGTTGCGTGCAAATGCAAGACACGGGTGCACGTGCAGAAGGTGTCGGAACCGGTGAGGTCGTGAAGATCGGGTGTCATACTCTTGTGCTCAGACGATGGTGAAGGGGGTGGGTTGTGACGGCGCTTGAGTCCGGTGGGGGGCCCACCGTGCGCCGGATTCTCCTCGGCTCCCTGTTGCGGCGGCTACGTGAGGAGAAGGGCATCAGCCGCGAGGAGGCCGGGTATAGTATCCGGGGCTCCGAATCCAAGATCAGTCGCCTGGAGCTGGGGCGGGTCAGCTTCAAGGAACGGGACGTAGCCGATCTGCTCACCCTCTATGACGTCACGGACGACGCCGAGAGAGCGCCGCTGATGGAGCTGGTCCGGGAAGCCAACACACCGGGCTGGTGGCAGAATTTCACCGACGTCCTCCCGAGCTGGTTTCAGTCGTATCTGGGCCTGGAAGAGGCCGCGACTCTGATCCGGACCTACGAGGTCCAGTTCATCCCGGGCCTGCTCCAGACCGAGGACTACGCGCGCGCTGTCATCACACTCGGCAACAGCGGTGCCCGGCCCCAGGACATCGAGCGCCGGATCAGCGTGCGGATGAACCGCCAGAAACTGCTCGCCAGACCATCGCACCCCAGATTGTGGGTTGTGATCGACGAGGCCGCGCTGCGGCGTCCACTTGGCGGCCCCGCGGTGATGCGCGCTCAACTGGAACATCTGATCGAGCTTGCGAGCCGGCCCAATCTCAGCCTGCAGATCATGCCTTTCCGCTTCGGCGGACACGCGGCCGAGGGCGGCGCCTTCTCCATCCTGCGTTTCCCCGAAGCGGACCTGCCGGACATCGTCTACATCGAACAGCTCGCCGGCGCGGTCTACCTGGACAAGCGGGAGGACGTGGACCGCTACATGGAGGCGATGGACCGTCTCTGCGTCGACAGTGTGCCTCCCGCCGCCAGCATCGAGGTACTGAACAGGATCATAAGGGAGAGCTCTGCTTGAGAGGGCCCGTACCGGGCGGGCTGAAGCAGGCAGGCTGCCTCAGCCTCCGCGCACACGGGCCCGGGCCCCGGCGGACCAGCGCTACCGCAGGAATTCGTCGAAGTCGCCGTCCCTGGCTCCGAGGATGAGCGCCTCGATCTCGGCCTGGGTGTAGATCAGAGCTGGGCCGTTCGGGTCCCTGGAGTTACGGACCGCGATGGTCTCCGGCGACAGCCTTGCCAGTTCGACGCAGTTTCCCTGGGAGTTGCTGCGCCGGCTTTTCTTCCAGGTGACCTCTGGTAACGCGGTTGTGGAAATCCCGTTGTAGATCTCGGGCAAGTCGGCCTCCTTCGTGTGACAGGAACGAAACAATATGATCATGAATTCCGGCGTCCAGGATGCCGCCCGAATCCGGGGTCCGGAAGCGGGTCTGGAAGGCTCGGTTCCTCCGGGGCCGTTGCCGGGAGCCGGTCTCGGACGCCCGGTAGGTATCTCGGGCCCGACCGCGGGGCCATAGTGATCGTGGCATGGAATGCGGCCCGGCCCAGTGCCGCGTCCGGTACCGCGGACGCGGCACTGGGCCGGGCCGTAGCAACCGCGACCCGAGCCCTGCGTGGACCACGTTCCCTCCCCGCCTGCCGATGAGCAACTGGACGGTCAATCATCAGCGCGTGCATATGCACGTACTTCGCGGGAAGGATACAGCACGGTCATTCGCACGTGCATATGCGAGACCGGCCCCAGGGTGTGGTTACTGGCCGTGCGCTTCGGCCGACTTGCCGGCCGGCATCTCCCCGTCCGCTCCGGATGCGCCGAGGTGGACGAAAAACAAGATCGTTATTGCTGTTCGGGTGGTGGCCGTTTTCCGATCACCGTTATCACGAAGCGTATCGGTTGACGCCGAGCGCTCCCCCCCGTCGTTCGGGCGTGGACGTCTGGAGCGTCGAGCTCGGGGTGTGGGGGCTGGAGCGTGGAGGGCTGCCCGGGATGTGGCGGTTTTTGCTGGCCGCATGCGTTGCACATGGTCCCGGTGCGCTAGTATTCTTACTATCTGTAATTTTGTTAATTCTCGTCGTTATCGCCGCGTACGGTTCGTCCGCTGCGGGGCACCACCGCTTGGCCAACCTGGGGGACGGTCATGGTGCTGGGACGGGTTGAGCGGCTCGTCGAGCGGGTCGCGGTGGTTGAGCAGGTCGCGGCCGAAGTCAGCCTGCGTACGTTGCGCAATCAGTGGGACGAGGTTGGGCAGCAGCTTCTCGACCTGCTAAGAACCCCCGAGCTGCTGCGGATCACCGAACTGGACCGCCGGCTCGCCGGTTTCGACATCGCCGCCTTCCGTTCCGCCAGCACACGTGTCGAGCGGGACCGACGTGTCGAGGAGCTCGTCGCCGTCCACGACGGTGCCAACCGCCGGCTGTGGGAGGCCGAACGGGCCCGTGACAGCTGCCGGTCGGCCGCCAGCGACGCGGCCACCGCCCTCGCGGCGGTCGAGCGGGCACGTTCTGATCTTGCTGAGGCCATCCGGTTACGCGCCGAGGTCCAGCGGTTGGAAGCCAGAGCCGCTCACACCGCCTCCATGGTGCTTTTCGCCGAGAGACGGTTACGGGATGCTCGCAGACAGCGAGACAGGCTTGCCAACGACTGGCGGAGTGACCGGTTCGGCAACCGCAACGAGCGATCGCGTCTTGGGGGCCTCGTGTCGCGACGGCAGAGCGAGTTCGGCGCAGCCGTGGCGGCAGCCGCCGAGGCGGACCGTCGGCTCTGTCAGCACCGCGCGCGTGTCGAGCCGCTGATCACCGCTCACGAACGGGCCGCCGCGTCGGTGACTGCCGAGGAGATCGCCCGTCGGGACGCCGCCGCGGGCCGGGCGTGGTCGGCGCTTGCGGAGGCGAACCGGGTCTGCCGTGCCATCGCCGAGGAAATCGATCATTGTGAGGCTGCCCTGGCCGAGGTGGCCCGACAGCCAGGCGCGACCGACGAGGACCGGCAAACGGTCGAGGACGCGGAACGCGATGGCTGTTCGGCGCTCATCCGTGAGCGGGAACGCCTGGTGGAGCTCGTGGCCCCGCTGCTCGCCCGCCGCAGGGATCTGGAGCGGCGCTACGAGCAACTGTTCGCCGACGCGGCGGGATATCCGTCGGAGGAAGCCTGCTGACCGGCCGACGAGCTGGCGCGGACCGGCGGGAGGATAGAGACGGCCAGGAAGAGAACGCGGGATACAAGCCAGAGGTATCCGAGAAAGAACGTCAGGGCGCGCCGACGGGCCTGCCCACCGTACCGCTGGCCAGGACCTGGCGTCGCGTCAGCCGGGGAGGAGAGTTCCGCATGACCCGCGCCGGTGACGTCGTGGCGTTGTCGTGTCGTTCCGGCTCCGACAACGCCACGGACGGGACCTCTGCCGTATCTGCCCTCCTGCTTTCCTAGTTGTTCCGCCAGGGGCCGGTGATCGCGATGGTCAGGCCGTCGACCTGGGCGTTGGCGTACAGCCACGTGCCGTCCGGGGAGAACGTCACGCCGGCCCACTCACCGTCGGAAGCGACGTTGCGTGCCAGCGGATAGACGGTGCCGTCGTCACCCACGACGGTCAGGTAGTTCTCACCGTCGCCGTCCTCGGCGAGCACGATACGGCTGCCGTAGGGAGAGATGGTGATGTTGTCAGGGCCGTCGAAACGCCCGCCCGGGGCGATCCTGACCACCAGTTCGATGGTCGACTTCCGCGGGTTGAACTCCCAGACCTGCCCCTCGTGCACACCTGCCAGCCTGGAGCTGGCCTTGGCATAGCTGGAGACGATGTAGGCGCTCGTCCGCTCCCAGAAGATTCCCTCGGCCTTGGACACGCGGGTGACCGCGTTGTCGGCGAACTGCTTGCGGACCGGTGTGGTCGTCGCGTCCGGGTCGGGCACGTCGACCCAGGTGACCGGCAGTGTGGTGCCGAGCTCGGTGAACACGGAGAGATCGGGTACGTCGGCCACCGCGAGTGCCTGCAGCTTCCCGCCCGCCCGCAGGCTGCCCGGGCCGCCCAGCGGCTTCGCCGGCAGGAACCGGTAGATCAGCCCGAGCGGCGAGCCCGCGTCCTCGGTGAGGTACAGGACCCCGGTCTTGGGGTCGACCGCAACCGCCTCGTGCGCATAGCGCCCGAGCGCTTTCAGCGGGACGGCCTCGGTGTCGTTCAGGCGGCCCTGGGGATCCACCTCGAAAACGTAACCGTGCTTCTTGGTCAGGCGGGCATCCGAGGCCGGGGTCAGTTCGGTCTCCTCGCACGACAGCCATGTTCCCCACGGGGTGTGGCCGCCGGCGCAGTTGCGGATCGTTCCGGCGAGGCTCGCCACCTGCGAGAGCAGTTGGCCGCCCTCGACCGTGACGGTGGTGGTGCCGCCCGCGGCACCCGGGTCGTAGACGAGCCCGGGCAGGTGCGGAACCGGGTTCGCCGCGCCGGGGGAAAGCTCATGGTTACGTACCAGTACCGCATTGTTGCGCTTGCGTCCGGGGAAGGCGAACATGCCGTCCGGGAGCCCCGGAAGTTTCTCGCCCGTCAGCACCGTGTCCACACCGGCCCGGGAGAGAACCTTGTACTGGAAGCCCTTGGGGAGGTCGGCGATTTTTGCGGGGTCGGGGATGAGCTCCCCATAGCCGTGGAACCCGTTCGGCGTCGCGGCCGAGGCAGTCCCACCGAAGATCGAACCAACCGCTCCTGACAACACGAATCCCAGACCCGCCGTTCCGGTGCCGGCGATGACCTGGCGACGACTCACAGACATGGGTAATTGTCCCCTCTTTGAAATACCGGGTCAGCACGTTTGCAGACCTACGTGGACGCGAGGCAACACCCAGTCGAACGGCAGTCGACCATCTGATCTATGTATTCCGCCGGATACTGATCACGGGGCCGGATTCATTGAAAATTCATCGGAAGTTCCGTTTTTCGGAAATGCTGGATTCGGCTCGCGGCAAGCCGGGAGTCACTGCTCCCGGCACCCTCGCGGGCAATGCCCGTAACGAGCCCGCCACGGGGCCCTGCTCGGATCCGTCCAGCTTCTGCGTGCGCGGCCGCCGGGGCTCAGGCCCTCGCGGCCGCCGCACCGGTCGTCATGTGGTCTCCCGGGCCTCGCGGTCGAACAGGGCTTTCAGGCCTGCCAGGGTGATGATGGCGCTGATGGTCGCCCCGTTCGCCAGGATGATCGTTATTTCGTTGGTGAGCAGACCATAGCTCAGCCACAGAGTCACCCCCAGCCCGAGGATGCCCAGATAGGTCCAGGAGATGTCCCTGGCGGACCGTGTCCGCCAGGACCGCAGGAGCTGTGGCAGCCAGCATCCCGTCGTCAACGCGCCTGCCAGCAGGCCCAGTATCGTCATCCGCGTCCCCTCCCGTTGTTCCGGTCGAGGATATAGCCGAAGATATAGAGGTCTGCCGGAAGCGTTCCGAAAGATCCGAAAGAAAGGTGTTCACTGGCTGGCTGCCCCCTTGACCGTGCCGGTCGTGCCATGGCCTGACCTGCGGCTGTATTGTTTGCGTGCTCGAGGGGCGGGCGACGTCCTGTGATGCTTGTCATAGCGCGTCATGCGCGCTCCTGGGCCGGTGCACGGACGAATCCGCGTACCCACGGTAGCCGGTATGCCAGTGCCGTCGACGCCGAATACCCGCGAATACCCGCTGCGCGGGATGCTGTCGTTGAGTGTACCCGAGCGGCTTCGCCCTGGCCATTCGATGGAGCTCTGAACATTTGGCGGGGGTCGCCGGATGTTCTGGCATGAAATCCTTGGCGGAGGGGTGCGTCCGGCCGGTTCTCGCGTTACCGTCAACATGTCCACGTTGGTTGCCTGGCTTCGCCCCTGAGCCGTCGGAGTGATGGGCATGTACGTGCAGGTCGGCTGGCTGTCCGCGGGCTGTCGTAACCGGCCCGCATATTCTTCTGGTCGTGGGCCGCAATGAGCCGGCCCGTGGGCTGGGACGTTCTCGGCCTGGATGCCGATCCGACGCCTGGCGACCCCTCTGCCGTGCGGGATCTCGCGCGCCGGCTCCTGGAGTTCGCCGCGGACGTGGAACGCGCCCGCGGCCAGGTCGCCGCGCTGACCGCCGACGGGGCCGCGCGGTCCTGGCTGGGGCGGGCCGGCGACGGCTACCGGGACGAGCTCGGCGAGTTCCCCGGGCAGTTGCGTGCACTCGAGACGTCCCACCGCATGGCCGGGGACGCGCTGAACGCCTACGGGCCGGTCCTGGAGACGGCGCAGGCGCAGGCGGATGCCGCGCTCGCGAGCGGCCTGGACGCGTGTGCCCGCCGCGATCAGGCCCATGCGCTGGCCGCCCTGGCGCGGACCGCGCTGATTTCCGCGTCGCCCGCGGTGGCCATACCCGTTGCTGTACCTGCCACCGCCGTACCGGGCGTGTCGGCCTCAGGCCTCTTCGCCGGCCCGGTCGAGGCGCCTCCACCTGATCCGGCCCAGGTCACGTGGGCGATCCACGACCGTGACACGGCCATGGCCCGTCTCGAGCGGGCGAGAAGAACCTTCCAGGACGCGCAGGCCGACCTGGACACGGCCCGTCGCCTCGCCTCGTCCGCGCGGCAGATGCGGGAGGATGCCGCGACGATCTGCGCGGCCGCGATCCGTGCCGCTTCCCGGGCGGGAATCCGGAACAGGTCCCGCCATTTCTGGGAGGTCGTGACAGAACACGCCGGGCGATTCTGGAACGCGGCTGTCCGGGCCGCGAAAACCACCGTCGCCGTCCTGGGCGTGGTCGCGCCCGTCATCGGTGGGCCGGTCGCGTGGGTGGTGTTTGCCGCCGCGCTCGTGGTCCTTGCCGACACCCTCGCCCGGTATGGCGCCGGCCGGGCCTCCCTGGGGGATGTCGGGCTTGCGCTGCTCGGCTGCGTTCCCGGCGGCGGCGGGCTCGTCACGCTCGGCGAACTCGCTCGCGACGCACATGGCGCCGGCCAGGTCCTGACCGGGGGGCGGCTCCGTTCCGCGCCGGCAACCGGCGGCACCCGCCTTACGTCGCTGGCCGCCGACATCCGGAGCCTGCGGGTACGCACCAGCACACTGTCGCGGAACTTCCCGGGCCGGCACCCGCCGACGGGCGAGGGGGCCGTGAACGCCGACGGTGCGCCGCCCATCGCCGATGGCGCGACCGCCGGCTCGGCGGGTGCGACGGGGTAGGCCGGTGACGGAGGGCTCACGCCCACCGCTGAACAGAATGCCGCCGTGGACCGTTTCCTGGCGCAGGCCGCCGGGGCGGAACCAGATATTCGCGCAGCAAAGTTATCACTGACGGTGGCACGTCGGCCAGACGCTGATGACAGCTTCGACGCGAAAACGATCGGGCACGCGCTGTACGAGCAGGCTCGGTTACCCGGTGCCAGCGCGGCGCGTCGAAGCGAACCCGACGCGGAACAGGACGCGGTCCTCGTCCGGGTACCTGTTTCGGCCGGCGCCGTGGATCTGACGCAGGGAGTGGATCCGACGTAGGGAGTGGAGACACACGGAACGCAGGCGGCGGATCCGACGTAAGGAGTCATGATGAGCCGGACGACGTACTACTTCGCGACCAATCCGTTGATTCCGGAAAAAGGGTGATAAGCGTTTTCCGTCACCGGAACGGTACGCGGCCCGTGGACGAGGTTTTCTCCCGGGACGGACGATGGCACACGACCGGCTACAGGGCTCCGCGCACCTTCTCCCATCCCCGATGACCCGCCCATCCCCGATGGCCTGTCCGTTCCCGTCGACTGTCGGATGCGGAGCGTCACCTGATTACGATCAGCGCTGTGCTTCCCGACCCCGGGTGGCCTGGCCTCGACCGGGCACATGCGCTGGCCGAGCAGGCGCTCACCTCATATGATCTTGGAGTTGCTCCCGTCGTCGGTCTGCTGGGAGTTTCGGAGAACATCACATACCAGGTGGACGACCTGGCCGGGGGGCGCCGGTGGGCATTACGGCTGTACCGGCCCGGCTACCACCCGCCTGAGGAGATCGTTTCGGAGCTGGCCTGGATCCAGGCGCTGCGTCATGACGGCGTCATCCGTACGCCGCGGGTGGTTCCGAGCCGTGACGGGGAACTGGTAACCGCGATCGCGCATGACCCACCCGTCCCGGGGGCGCGGTCGGCTGGTTCCGGTGGGCCGCGCTATGCGGCGCTCTTCGAGTGGGTGCGGGGATCCTCGCCGCATCCGTCGGACGCCGCGGGCCTCCTGCGTGGGTTCGGTGCGCTGGGTGAGATCACGGCGCGGCTGCACCAGCATGCCCGTGCCTGGCAGCCACCGGCTGGCTTCACCCGGTTCGCCTGGACGTGGCGGACGACCCTCGGATCGGAGGGCCGGTGGGGGAGGTGGCAGGACGGGATTCGCATCGCAGCCAACGGCGACCGGAACGGGCCGAAGATGATCGACAGTGACGGGATCGCCGTCCTGGCGCGGGCGGCCGAGGAGATCCGCCGCAGGATCGAGCGGTTCGGCACCGGGCCGGACCGGTTCGGTCTCGTCCACGCGGACATGCGCCTGGCGAACCTGCTGGTCGACGGGCGGTCGGAGGAGCCAACGGTCATCGACTTCGACGACTGCGGGTTCAGCTGGTACCTCTTCGACCTGGCCGCGTCCCTGTCCTTCATCGAGCATCGGCCCGATGTGGGCGGCCTCGTCGATGCCTGGCTCACCTCCTACCGACAGCACATGCCCGTGTCGGCCGAGGAGGAGGGCATGATCGCGACGTTCGTCCTGTTGCGCAGGCTGTTGCTGGTGGCATGGCTGGGCTCCCGCCCGGAGGCGGACGCGGTTGCCAGCGTCGCCGAGTACGCGACGACATCCTGCGATCTTGCGGATGACTATCTCAGCGGATCATGTTTGCTGACTCTTCGGTCGTGAACATGTGATCTTCGCGTGTGTCCTGGGCTGTTGTGACGCAGTCGTTTCCCCCTGTAGTAGCTGGACGGTAGCGTCAGGGCGCGTGGAGGGCGTTACCCGATATGCAAGGATGAGCTCCCCGCTGGGGCCGTTGCTGCTCGCTGGTGATGATGTTGGCCTGTGCGCGGTCCACATGGGGGAGCGGGCGGCGGGCTCCGGGTGGCCGGAGGTCATCGAGCCGGATCCGGCGTCCCTGCGGGACGTGATCGAACAGCTAGAGGCGTATTTCATCGGTGATCTGCTTACTTTCGACGTCCCGCTGCATCCGGTCGGCACGCCGTTCCAGCGCGCGGTGTGGGAGGCGGTGGCGGCCATCCCCTACGGTGCGACCAGCAGCTACGCGGAGATCGCCAGAGCTGTCGGGCGGCCGTCGGCCTTCCGCGCGGTGGGGCTCGCCAACGGTCGTAATCCGCTTCCGATCATCATTCCGTGTCATCGTGTGATCGGCTCCAGCGGCTCTCTGACGGGGTACGCCGGTGGTCTCGGCCGTAAGCGGCACCTTCTTGATCTCGAGCGTCGCACCCTTGGCCGCGGCTATCAGGATGATCTCGGGCTCGCTACTCTCGATTCCGCCGATCTCGGGCCGCGTCGGTTGGCTCCGGAAGAACCGATCATGGCTGTTCCGTCGCCTCGGACCGTGACATAAGCGGTTGCTCGTCCGGACTGGGGGCAGGGCTCGACGACCACTGGTTCGATCATGTTTTCGTTGCGTAGCGTTTTGTTTTGTCTTTCTACAGGATGCGGTTGAGGCGCCGTGTGGCCCGTCCCGGTCCCTGTCGTGCCCGATTTGTTGATCTTTTGGATTCGTGACCCGGTCGTTCGATGTGTTATTTTGGGTATCCGATGATTTTGTGGTGGTTGGGGCGCTTCGTCGCCGGTGATGGATCATCTGGGCGGGCTCTGCTGTCCGCCTCTCTCCTTGCGTGGACGGTTGAGATGACCGCCAAAAGAAATGAATCAGTTACCCAATTCTGACACAACGACTTCGTGAAGTTGTGTTGTCCTCGTGTGGCGATGGTGGTCGGCGGGCGCCTCGTCGTTCTTGCTGACGGAGTACCTTGCTTGAACGCGGATCGAACGATGTCGGCGCATCCGACAATAGGATCTTGGATTGAGGAATGAGGGTGGGGGCGTGCACCCGGGCCCACCGGATCAACTTCCGGGCCTGCCGGATCAGCGTGACTGATCCGGCAGGCATCCCGGAATCGGTGGGAGCCCCGGGAGCACCGGCAAATATGATCGTGTCACTTCTGACCCGACGGTGACGGAGGAATCCGGGCCGTCGGTGACGCGCCGGGAACGCGGTCGTTCCGTCTTTGGTCCAGAGTGTGTCCGATGGATGTTGGTCGTCCGGGCGGTCGCCCGCGCGACCGAACATCCATCAGATACGCCATAGGCCAAGGCATCCGCCGTCATGTCGGACGCTGTCCCTGGCGATGTGGCACGACGTGATGTGACGTGGCGTCTCCGGTGATGTGGAGTTCCCGACGGGAAGCCCTCCGCCGTCAGCGGGACGCGCTGTTTGGTCGATACCAACTGGCCGGAAGGAGGAATGTGGCCGACAACACACAGGTGTCGGATGCGAAGGCCGCGGCCGGCAGGCAGCTTGCCATCCCTGGCGTGCTGGTGCTCATGCCCACGCCCGATTCCGGTACACCAGTGGCGGATCCCTCGGCCTGGCAACGCGCGGTGCTGCGCTCGCGCCTCCCGCGCGCCGCCAAGCTGGTCGCGCTCGCGCTCGCCAGCCACTGTGGCCTCCGCGTCGGCGAGCTGGTGGTCCCGGGCCTGGACGGATCCGTGGCGGTCTGCTCTCCGGGGCTTGTGACGCTGGCCTCCGAGACCGGCTACAGCCGTACCCACGTGCAGCGGCAGATCCGGCTGTTGCGGAATCTGGGCTGGCTGCTCGGGCTGAGCAGGCCCGCCGTTCGCCGGCCCGCGAGCTTCGCGCTGACCATGTCCGGTCAGGTCCGCACGGGCGGACCAGCCCCGGTGGTGACTGATACTCCGGTAGCGGCTGGCCCGGCTGGCCCGGCTGCTCCGGCTGCTCCGGCTGGCCCGGCTGGCCCGGCTGGCCCGGTTAGCCCGGTTAGCCCGGTTAGCCCGGTTGCTCCGGTTGCTCCGGCTGGCCCGGCTGCTCCGGCTGCCACGGCTGCTCCGGTTGGCCCGGCTGCTCCGGCTGCCGCGGCCAGCATGGCCGCGGCGTATCCGAGGAGCCAGCGAGCCGACGCCACGCCGGCCACCGTGGCGTCCCGTCGCCGGGCCGGCCCGCGGCCCGCCTCGGACCGACCGAGCGCCGCCGCCCGACGCCGCGCCCGCATCACGGGCGCCGCGATGGCCAAGGCGCTGATGGTGGTCGGGGACAACTCCGTGGTCACCGCGTCCGTCCCCGCTGACTCCTTCTCCACGGCCGTGCCTCCGGTGGGCCCTGCCACGAACATGATGACGTCGCCTTCCGTTCCGCGATCCGGTGCTGCCCCGGCCGCGGACACCTCGTCCGTGCCTGGTGCGGGGGCAGCCGGAAGCGCACAGCCCGAATTCCCCGAAAGCGCTCAGCCCGAAAGCGCTCAGCCCGGAAACGCCCGCTCCGCAACCGAGCAGCCGCCCAGGAGCGACCAGACCGGGGGCGCACCGGGCACGACGACCACCTCGGACGCGGCGGTCGTCCAGGACCGGGTCATTCCGGTGATCGGGAGCCAGCCGGGCGGAACCGTGCCGGGCGGAACCGTGCCGGGCGGGAGCGTGCGGGCTGGGGCGGCGCCGGCGGACGGGAGCGGGCCGGCTTCCGCGGGGAACAGCCAGGCCTGGCCTGCCTCCCCGCAGCGGCTGGTCGCCGAGGCGGCCGGGCAGGTCGTCGTCACGCTTGCCCGGGCCATCCGACGTGACCCGCAGACCCTTGCCGCCGCCCGGGACCGGATCGTCCGCATCCTTGTCGCCGGCTCGTGGAACGCGGCGGAACTGGCCATGCACCTGGTGGACACCATGGGTGCCGGCGCCGGAGCCGGCCGGGTGGACGATCCCGTCGATCATGTGTTGCGACGGCTGGACCATCTGCCGGCGTCGTCCGCGGAATGCCTGTGCCGGTCGTGCCGGTCGTGGGCCCCGGCACCTGCCGCCACTGATCATCGTGCCGGCCCGGCCACCGCGGCCGCGCCGGCGGCGGCCCCGTCGCCCGTGGCGGTACCACTGCGGGTCCCGTCCGGCCTGCCGGAACTTGCCGCGATAGAGCAGGCGGCGGCCGCCGGAGCCGCGCAGGCTCGCGCCCGTCCACCTCGCGCCACCGGTGCTGCCTGAGCGCCGGTCATGTTACCGTACGTATCCGTCATGACCGGCGGCGCGCGTCGATGGCCGCCGGTCACCGGAGAAGATCGGCACGAGTGTGTTGCTGTGTACGTTGACGTACGTTGACGCGGCCAAAAAGCGTGCACAACAACAAACTTGCCTGGATCGTGGCCTGTACGGGCGGTTGTGGACGGGATGCGCGCTGCTTGACCGGCGCTCCAGGCTCGACCGCCACTGACGGCTGTCTGGAACGTCGGCCGGTCTGCCGCTGGGCAGGCGTGTTGCCTTCGTGGCCGATGCGGTGATGATGGGAGACCGCGGGCCCACAGGTCGGGGCTTCCGCGTAGGCCTGAGCAGGCTCCCGCCGAACAGGGCCCGCGCGGGACGGCGATCTCCTGGGCGCGGGATACACGTGGTGGGGGTGAGCGTATGTCCGGTGGCGGTGCGCGCGACAGTGCGACCGATGGGACGACCGCCCGGGGTGCGGCGCGCCAGGGCCGGTTCCCTCGTCGCGAGAAGGCTCGCGACGGTGCGGGGAAGTGCGCGCCCGCCGTGACGACCGGGCCTTGGACGGCTGGGCGCTGGACGGCTGGGCGCTGGCGGCTGCCGGTCCTTTCTCGTGCCGGGGCGGAAGAGTCTCGTGCCGGATCGGAAGAGTCTCGTGCCGGATCGGA
>NZ_CAKKTL010000045.1:12225-15125 GCF_920664355.1 Protofrankia sp. CiP1_Cm_nod2 | reverse complement strand
GGAGTCTCGCGCCGGGGCGGGTGAGCCGGTCGAGAGGGCGTCCGCGGCTATGGATGCCGACGTGATCGTGATCGGTTCCGGGTTCGGTGGCAGCGTCGCCGCGCTCCGGCTCGCGGAAAAGGGGTACCGGGTCATCGTTCTGGAGGCCGGCCGCCGGTTTCCTCCCGACGCGCTGCCCCGGACCAGCTGGAACATCCGCCGTTATCTGTGGGCACCCCGGCTGGGCTGCCACGGGTTCCAGAAGTTCACCATGCTCGGCCGTGTGCTCGTACTGTCCGGAGCTGCTGTCGGCGGCGGCTCGGTGGTGTACGCGAACACGCTCTACCGTCCGCTGGAGGCGTTCTACACTGACCCGCAGTGGCGGCATGTCACCGACTGGCGCGAGGAACTGGCGCCTTATTACGATCAGGCCGAACGCATGCTCGGAGTGGTGACGAACCCGACGGTCACCTACGCCGACGAGGTGTACCGGGCGGTCGCCGAAGAAATGGGTGCCGGACATACCTTCAAGCTGTCGGACGTGGGTGTCTTCTTCGGCCGGGACGGCCGGAAGGAACCCGGTGTGGAAACCGAGGACCCCTATTTCGGGGGTGCCGGGCCGACCCGCACCGGATGCCGTGAGTGCGGCGAGTGCATGACCGGCTGTCGCTGGAACGCCAAGAACACCCTTGACCGCAACTACCTCTACCTGGCCGAGAAGATCGGCGCCCAGGTCTTTCCCGGCACCGAGGCCACCACCGTGCGCCCGCTGACCGACGGTCGCTACCCCGCCGGTCGCTACCCCGACGGTGGCTACGAGGTGGAGACGGTACGTACCGGATCCTGGGTGCGCCGTGGGCGGCGGACGTGGCGGGCGCGCCAGGTGGTGTTCGCCGGCGGGACGCTCGGTACCGTGCGGCTCCTGCTCACGATGCGGGACACCGGAGTGCTGCCGGCGCTTTCGGCGCGGGTCGGCACGCTGACCCGGACGAACTCGGAATCCATCATCGGCGCCACCAGGTTCCGCCCGGACGAGCGGATCACCAGGGGCGTGGCGATAACGTCCTCCTTCTACCCGGCCGCGGACACCCATATCGAGCCCGTCCGATACGGCCGGGGCAGCAACGCGCTGGCTCTGTTGGCCACCCTCATGACGGACGGCGGCCGGCGGGTACCACGATGGCTCACATTCGTCGGTCAAGCGTTGCGTCATCCGTTTCTGTTCCTCTACGCACCGCTGCCGTGGCGCTGGTCGGAACGCACCATGATTTCGCTGGTCATGCAGTCCCGGGACAACTCGCTCACGGTTGCCCGTCGACGGGGCCTGTTCGGCGGGCACGGGCTGACCAGCAGGCCGGGCCACGGCGAGCCGAACCCGACCTGGATTCCGGCCGGAAACGACGCGACCCGGCGGGTCGCCCGGCGCATCGACGGTTTTCCCGGCGGTACGCTGACGGAAATCTTCGACATTCCGCTGACGGCGCACATACTCGGTGGCGCCGTGATCGGGGATTCCCCGTCCAACGGGGTCGTCGACCCCTATCAGCGGGTGTTCGGACATGACGGCCTGCATGTCGTCGACGGCGCGGCGATATCGGCCAACCTCGGCGTCAACCCGTCACTGACCATTGTCGCGCAGGCTGAGCGGGCGATGGCGATGTGGCCCAACAACGGCGAACCGGACAGGCGTCCGCCGCTCGGGTCGTCGTACCGGCGGATCCCTCCGGTACGACCGGTACGTCCGGCCGTACCGGAGAGTGCTCCGGCCGCCTACCGCGTCGGCCTGCCCCTGGCCGCCGTCCGCGACCGTGGATGATGCTGGAGCAAGATCCGGACGGGCGCCGTGCCCGGTGTTTCCCGAGGCGCTGAGCTATCCGCTCACACTGTCGGACGGGTGCTCTCCGGGTCGTTCCACCCGATGTCGGGTGATTCGGCGCCAGGGCCCGCCGTCGCCGTCGTGGCCGTGTCCTCGGGCCCGGTTGGCCGTGGCTGTCGGACGCCGCCGCGGGCCGCCGCCGCGGCACTTGCCGCGCCCGCGCCGACCAGCAGGATCGCCGTCATGCCGCGCCGCCGGCGGCGGTGTATCCGTTGGAGCTTGTGCTCGGCTCTGGCCAGCTGCTGCTCGAGGAGGTGCTGTGTCTTCTCCGCGTGGGCACGCGCTTTTTCCTCCCGGTGGACGGCGCGCTGGGAGCGGGTTCTGTCGATCTGTTGCCCGGCGCGTCCGGACATCGTGCTGGCCAGGGTGGCGGCCTGCGTCGCCGCTTTGCCAGCACGGTCGGTGACAGCGCTGGACGCGGCCGGGATCTTCTCGGTGGGCACCTGCTCGGCCGCGCGGGAGATCTTCTCCGTCAGCGACCGGGCAGCCTGGGCCTGCTGGGCCCACGGGGCCTGCTGGGCTCGCGGAGCATGCGGGGCCGGCCTCGCGGGCGTCTCACCTGGGGAAGGCTCGTGGCCGCGCCGGGCCCGGCCTGCCAGCGCGCCGAAACGGTGCTCCGCGGGCACCTCGGTCGGGGAGGAATCGCGGCCACCGCGGGCCCGGTTCACTACCAGCGGCCCGAAACGGAGCCCTGCGGGCGTCTCGGTCACGGAAGAATCGTGACCACGCCACCGTCTGCTCTCTCGCTTGTTGCTCATCGGCTTCCCTTCGCGCAACTCGCGTTACGGTCTGCTGAATCTTCCTCTACCCACAATTGGGCTAAGCACAACCAGTATGCTAATCGTGACAAAATATTCGCTCCTGGTGTATCGCTGGATATCGCCAGGGCGGACTCGCCGCTGCCCGACGGCGGGCGTCTGAGCCCGGCTCCGCCGGCAGGGCTGTCAGCCATGCCAGCTCGTGCCGCGGCTCGTGCCGGCCCTTGCCAGCTCGTGCTGGCCCTGGCTGGTCCTTGCCGGCTCGTGCCGGTCCTTGCCAGCTCGTG
>NZ_CAKKTL010000045.1:0-11673 GCF_920664355.1 Protofrankia sp. CiP1_Cm_nod2 | reverse complement strand
CCGGCCCTGGCCAGCCCTGGCCGGTTCTGGCCGGAACGCGGCGTACACGGCCCGGTCCCATATGGACGGTCCCGCGCGACCGGTCGCGTACGGCCGGACGCATACGATCGGCGGAGCATTACCAGCATGGCGATCGTTGGACCTGCGACGCGACATTCGGCGTCACCGGCGATCAGCCGCTACCGGTACGACGGAAGAGAGGCTCATGGCCGAGGCGCTGTACGCTACATTGAAGACTACGCAGGGTGACATCGAGATCCTGCTGCTCAAGAACCACGCGCCGAAGACGGTGGCGAACTTCGTCGGTCTCGCCACGGGTACACGGGAGTGGACCGACCCCCGGACGGGTGAGAAGACGAAGGCGCCGTTGTACGACGGTACGATCTTCCACCGGGTGATCCCGAGTTTCATGATCCAGGGCGGTGACCCGCTGGGTACCGGCCGCGGCGGCCCGGGGTACAAGTTCGCCGACGAGTTCCACCCGGAGCTGAGCTTCTCCCGTCCGTACCTGCTGGCGATGGCGAACGCGGGCCCGGGGACGAACGGCTCCCAGTTCTTCATCACCGTGGCCCCGACGAACTGGCTGGACCGCAAGCACACCATCTTCGGTGAGGTCACCAGCGGCACCGACATCGTCGACGCGATCAGCAAGGCGCCGGCCGGGCCGCAGGACCGCCCGGCCGACGACATCGTCATCACGCAGGTCGTCGTCGAACGCCGGCAGGCGTAGCGGCCGGCGGGAACGGGAAGGCGGACGGGGAAGCGAAGGTGTCGGGACCGCTGCGATGAACCCACCCTGGTCGAGACCAGGGGATCCGGGTGTCCCGGATCCCCGCCGGGCGGTGGGCGCCGGCACCGCCTGGGCAGCCGGCCCGCGCCGGCATCAGGTGCCCGGGTACCACCACGCGTCCGGGCAGCCACCGGAGCCAGCCGGCTGGCGGCCCGCGGGCGGGTCCTCGGACCCCTCTGACGGCTGGACGCCGGACGCCCCCTCCGCCACCGGCTCCCGGCCCACGGGCCAGCCGGAGCGGGGGCCGGCGGCGCATCCCCGTCCCGTCCCCTACTGCTACCGGCACACCGACCGGGAAACCTACGTCTCCTGCCAGCGGTGCGGGCGTCCGATCTGCCCGGAGTGCATGCGTCCGGCGGCTGTGGGGTTCCACTGTCCGCAGGAGGGCGCCGCGGCGCCACACCGTGGCGCCGCCTCCCGGCGGCCGGTCACCTCGCTGGGCGGGCGGGCCATGGCCAGGCGTCCCGGGCTGGTCACCCAGGTGCTCATCGGGCTCTGCGTGGCCGCGTACGTCCTGCAGGGGCTGCCGGGCCTGGCCAGCGGGAATCTCGACAACGCCTTCACGGGGGACTACTCCCTGGACGGCCAGGGCATAGCGCTCAACGACGAGTACTACCGGCTGCTGACCGCGGCCTTCCTGCACGCGGGCATCCTGCACATCCTGTTCAACATGTACGCGCTGTACCTGCTCGGCACCCAGCTCGAACAGATCCTCGGCCGGGTGCGCTATCTCGCCCTGTTCGTCGTCTGTGCCGTCGGCGGAAATACGCTCAGTTATCTGATCAACGGACGGGACGTGTTCTCGGTCGGGGCGTCCACCGCGGTATTCGGGTTCTTCGCGGCGTACTACGTGATCGCCAGACGGCTGCGTGTCGACACCTCGGCGATCCTCATCATCGTCGGCATCAATCTGGTCATCACGTTCACCATTCCGAACATCGACAAATGGGGCCATATCGGTGGTCTCGCGGCCGGGCTCGCGGTGGGGGCGATCTACGCCTATGTGCCGGCACGCCGCGGATGGGCGCAGGCGGCCGCGGTGGGTGCTGTTCTCGCCGCATTGCTGCTCATCGCGGTCGCCCGGACTTCCACGGTGACGTAACCGCCACCGATATTCGTTCAGGAGCGGCCCGGCGGCTTCCGGCCCCTGGCCGTGGCGGCCGGATGCTTCTGACGTGAGGATTCCCCGTCCGGTTGTCCTGGTGTGGACGTGGTTCCCCGGGCCCGCGGGCCAGTACCTCGGATGCTTTCGGTATCACCCCGAATAGGGGAAGCCGGGCGGCTTGCGTATCGGGTCAGCGCAGGCGGAGGCGGATCTCCTCCACCGTCTCGGCGACCCGTTCGGGCTCGGCGCCGAGCTGACGGCGGCTGAGCATGAGCGGGCCGTCGATCGTCTCGACCGTGAGGACGCGGACGTGCACGGCGCGACGGCTGCGCGTCAGGGTGCCCGCGCGTACCCGCAGCACGGCGGCCCATGGCAGGTGCCGCCGGTGGATGCCGTCCACCAGGTCGACTCCGCCCTGATCCACATGCAGCGCCGGTCGGGCCAGGGCGTCCCGGCCGGCCAGCAGCAACAGCCCGGCCCCGACGATCCCGACCAGCAGCCGGCCGGGGCCGTCCAGCGGCCCCAGACGGGCGGCGAGCGCGCCCACGGCACCGGCCGCGAGCAGGAACGCGCCGGCGAGGGCGCACCCGGCCACCCGCCACCAGGACGGCGACCAGGTGTGCGCGCCGGCCCCACCGGCGCGGCCGGCACCGGTACCGCCCGCGCCGTCCGCCCCCGTGCCACTCGCACGCGCGTCGCCCACATCGGCGCCGGTATGGCCGCCGTCGGTGCCGTCGGAGCGTCCGGCGCCGGCGATGTCCCGGTCGGCGAAGTCCTCATCCCGCATGTCGCCCAGCACAGCACATCCGGCGGCCCGGGCAGCATCGCCGTCGGCCCGCGGGCCGACGGGCCCCGTCCGGGCAGCGTGGCCGTTGGTCTGGGGGCCGACGGCCGTCCGGGCAGCGCCGCCGTTGGCCCGCGCGGGCCGTGCCGCTGCCCGGCCTGCGCATGGTCGATCTTCATGGCGATTACTATCCGCTTTCTCGACGTCACGTCAGATGACGGCCTGGCCCTGTGTACCGCACCCCGCCGCCGGGGCCTGCGGCCGGAGAAGGAGAAGAGCGGACGTGGCTTCGTTCCAGACAGCGTTCCAGACCGTGTCGCCGCCCACCCGGCGTGGCAGCGTCAGCCCGTTCCCGCCCATCGCCGAATACGGCTTCCTCTCCGACTGTGAGACCACATGTCTGGTCGCCCCGAGCGGCAACATCGAGTGGATGTGCCTGCCGCGTCCGGACGATCCGTCGGTGTTCGGCGCGGTCATCGACCGGTCGGCGGGCGGCTTCCGGTTCGGCCCGGAGCGGACGATGATCCCGGCCGGGCGCCGGTACCTGCCGGGCACGAACATCCTCGAGACCACCTGGCAGACACCCAACGGCTGGCTCATCGTCACCGACTGTCTCATTGTCGGACGTTGGCACCGCACCCAACAGCGGTCCAACACCCATCGGCGTACCCCGACGGACTGGGACGCCGAACACGTCCTGCTCCGGCTCGCGCGCTGTGAGCACGGCACCGTCGATCTCGCCCTGCTGTGCGAGCCCAACTTCGACTACGGCCGCCGGCCAGCGAGCTGGGCGTACGAGGACGCCGGTTACGGCAGCGCGGTCACCGTCCGTGGCGGCACAGGAGTGTGGGCCGATGGCGCCGTGCCACCGAGCGGCAAGCCGGACGACGGCCGGCGCGGCCCGTCGGAGCGGCCCGGCCCACGGATCCGTTCGCATCCCGAGCTGACCCTGCGGCTGCGGACGGATCTCCGGCTGGGCTTCGACGGCCGCCGGGCACACGCGAGGACCACCCTGGCCGAGGGCGGGACGGCCTTCGTGGCCCTGACCTGGCGGGCCAGCGACCCCTTCCTGCCCACCAGCTACGCGGAGGCGATCGCGGCGGTGACGCGGACGACCGCGTTCTGGCGGCAGTGGCTCTCCCGCGGGGTCTTCCCGGACCACCCGTGGCGTGGGCATCTGCAGCGCAGCGCGCTGGCGCTCAAGGGCCTGACCTACGCCCCGACCGGGGCGCTGCTCGCGGCGTCCACCACGTCCCTGCCGGAGACGCCGCGAGGGGAGCGTAACTGGGACTACCGGTACAGCTGGATCCGTGACTCCACATTCGCGCTGTGGGGCCTGTACACCCTGGGGCTCGACTACGAGGCGAACGACTTCTTCTCGTTCATCGCGGACGTCTGCGAGAACGGCGACGACCTACAGATCATGTACGGGGTCGGTGGCGAGAGCCGGCTGGACGAGCAGATCCTCGGGCATCTGTCCGGCTACGACGGGGCGTTCCCGGTCCGGGTCGGCAACGCGGCGTTCTCCCAGCGCCAGCACGATCTGTGGGGCGCGATCCTCGACTCGGTCTACCTGCACACCCGCTCGCGCGACTATCTGTCGGAGCGGTTGTGGCCGGTGCTGGTCAGGCTGGTGGAGACCGCCGCCGAGCACTGGCGGGAGCCGGACTGCGGCATCTGGGAGGTGCGGGGGGAACTACGGCACTTCACCTCGTCGAAGGTGATGTGCTGGGTCGCCGCCGACCGGGGCCGGCGGCTGGCCGCGATGCGCGGGGACGCCAAGACCGCGGCCCGTTGGGCGGCTGTCGCCGACGAGATACACACCGACGTGTGTACGAACGGTCTCGACGAGCGCGGAGTCTTCACCCAGTGTTACGGCTCGAAGGCGTTGGACGCGTCGCTGCTGCTCATGCCGCTGTTGGGATTCCTGCCCCCGACCGATCCACGGGTACGCGCGACTGTCCTCGCGATCGCCGACGAGCTGACGGTCGACGGCCTGGTGCTGCGCTACCGCGTGGAGGAGACCGACGACGGCCTGACCGGGGCTGAGGGCGCCTTCCTCATGTGCTCGTTCTGGCTGATCTCCGCCCTGGTGGAGATCGGTGAGGTGGTCCGCGCCAGGCAGCACTGCGAGCGCCTGCTGAGCTTCGCCAGCCCGCTGGACCTCTACGCGGAGGAGCTCGACCCGAGCACCGGCCGGCACCTGGGGAACTTCCCGCAGGCGTTCACCCATCTGGCTCTCATCAACGCGGTCATGCACGTGATCCGGGCCGAGGAGGCCGCGGGCGAGCCCGGGCCCGCCCCGGCGTCCTGACCTGTTGCGCCCCGCGCGTCACGGTCGCGGCCCGTATTTCCATAAATGTTCCGGTATATCCCCGTGTGTCATGGAGCGCCGTGGCGTCGCCTGCAGCGGTGCGTCCGCGGGTGCTCACCCATAACGATGCTCACCCGCGACGATATCCACACTGTGGACAACCGTTGGGGATGAATAACACCGGTGGAAGTTCCGTCCATCCCGCGGCGCGGCCGCCCGGCGATCAACCCGGTCCCCAGCCGGATCCGCCCGGCGGACACCCGCCGACCCGGGTACCCGCCGACCCGGGTACCCGCCGACCCGGGTACCCGCCGACCCGGGTACCCGCCGACCCGGGTACCCGCCGACCCGGGTACCCGCCGACCCGGGTACCCGCCGACCCGGGCGCCCGCCGACCCGGGCGCCCGCGGATCTGCGGGAGACCGGTGGATCTGCGGGAGATCGAGGACCCGCCGGGGAAAGGCCCGCTGGCGAAGGCCTGGAGTGCCGGCCAAGTGGTGCGAATCCCATCCACGACCACCCGCACAGGCCATGATCCAGGCGAGTTTGTCGTTGTGTACGCTTTTTGGCCGCAAAAGCGTACACAACGACAAAATTACGCCGATCTTCTCCGGTGGCCGGCGTCCATCGAGGTGCGCCACCGTTCGCGGGGATACGTATGGTTACCTGACCGGCGCTCCTAGCGCCACTGGGTGGAGACGCCGAGGCCGATCACGACGAAGCCGAAGCCGATGAGGATGTTCCAGGCGCCGAGGCCGCCCATTCCGGGGATGTCCCCGTTGGAGAAGTAGTAGACGAGCAGCCAGGTGATACCGATCAGGAAGAGCGCGAGGATCAGCGCACCCACCCAGGGCGGCGACGGTGGCTTGCGCTTGCGCGGCTGGGTGGCCTGGGGTGGTGCGCTGGTCGACTTCTTCTTGCGACGCCGGGAAACGGGCACTTCAGAGCTCCTCGGTGCACTGTATGATCACCATGGGCGAAGTGCCGCCCGTGCCGCCGGTGGGCCGGTAGGCCGCACGGGTACGGATCGCCCATTTCACAGGGTAGACATCCACTGTGCCGGGACGCGTCGGGGCACCCGGAAGGGCGGAAGCAGATGCTCCTGATTTCCCGCGCCCGCCTTCGGGAGCCGGGAATCCGGGCGGTCCCGGCAGGCCCAGGGCTCCGGCGCCGTGGGCGTCCCGGGACGCGCCCGACGGGCTCCCCGGCTCCGGCTCCGGCTCTGGCCCCGACCCCGGCTCTGGCCCCGACCTCGGCTCCGACCCTGGCCCCGGCCTCGGCTCTGGCCGGCCCCTGTTCCGATGCTGGCGTGGTGGTTCGTGGCCGGAGCGTGCGCGCCGTGTCAACGCCGGGGCGGGAAGAGCGCATGGGCGTGCCGGGGTGGGAGGGGGCGGGGCACGAGCCGTCCGGCGGGGTGCCGGGTCGGTGGCAAAACGTGACAATATTGTCGATACGTTGTGGACTGCTGCCGTGGATACGGCGGTGGATACCGTCATGGGCGCCGAGGCGACGGCCACGGGGGCCGTGCGTGACGGTGATCGGGAAATCGCCCCTCCCGGGAGCTGTTTCCCTGCCACTTCCTTGCCAGAATGACGCCCAACCGCAGTCCGACAAGGGAAGGTGTCCGCGATGCCAGGTGGATCGACAACCGAGCGGGAGACCGGCACGCTCGAGACCGGCACCTATGCTGACCGGCCGTGGCAGTCGTCGTACGCTGACGGCGTCCCCATCGCGGTCGAGATCCCCGATATCACGCTGGGCCAGATGTTCGAGAACGCCGTCGCGGAGTTTCCCGCGAACCCGGCGATCTCCTTCTTCGGGACGACGCTGACCTATAGTCGGCTTCGCGAGTATGTCGACGCGTTCGCCGGTGGCCTGGCGAGGCTCGGCGTCGTCGCGGGTGACCGGGTGGCGCTCATTCTGCCGAACTGTCCGCAGCACGTGATTGCTTTCTACGCCGTCCTGCGGCTGGGCGCGGTCGTGGCCGAGGCCAACCCGCTCTACACCGAGACCGAGCTGACCCACCAGCTTGCCGACTGCGGGGCCGAGTACGTGGTGTGTCTGGACCGTGCCTACGCGGTGGTGGAGGCGGCCCGCCGCTCCGGCCGGACCATGGTCCGCGAGGTGATCTCCACATCGATTCCCGACTTTCTGCCGAAAAAAGACCAGTTGCTGCTGCGGCTGCCCATTCCGCCGGCCCGCCGGAAACGCGCCGAAATCGTGACGGAGCTGCCCGCCGGCGCCCGCGCCCACGCTTTCCTCGACGTGTACCGCAGTGGCCGGGCCGCACCGGTACGGACGTCGGCGCCGGTGGCCATGTCCGATGTCGCGGTCCTGCTCTACACGACGGGGACGACCGGTCCGGCCAAAGGCGCGATGCTGACCCACCGTAATCTCGTCGCCAATGCCGTGCAGTGCCGGGCGTGGTTCGCCGACGCGCAGGCCGGGCGGGAGGTCGTCCTCGCCCTCCTGCCGATGTTCCACGCGTACGGGCTGACATTGTGCATGACAGTGGGAATGCTGATCGGCGCACACGTTGTGCTCGTACCGAAATTCGACGTGGCTCTGGTGCTCGACGCCATCGCCAGGCATCGTCCGACCATTTTCCCGGGAGTGCCGCCGATCTACCGGGCGCTGCTGGACGATCCCCGGTCGAAGAACGTCGACCTGACCTCGATCCGCGGGTGCATCTCCGGCGCGATGAAGCTGCCCGGTGAGCTGCAGCGGCAGTGGGAGGGCGCGACCGGCACCCCGGTCGTCGAGGGCTACGGCATGACGGAGGCATCCCCGGTGACCCATGCCGGTCCGTTGCGCGGCGAGCTCCGCCCCGGCTGGATCGGCCTGCCCTTCCCGTCCACCGAAGCGAAGATCGTCGACTTGGAGGACCACACGCGGGAAGTGCCGTTGGGGGAGCCCGGGGAACTGCTCATCCGGGGCCCGCAGGTGTTCGCCGGGTACTGGGGGAACCCGGAGGCCACCAGGACCGTGCTGAGCGACGACGGATGGCTGTTCACCGGCGACGTCGCCCAGATGGACGCCGCCGGCTGGTTCGAGATCGTCGACCGGAAGAAGGAGCTCATCATCGCGGGCGGGTTCAACATCTCGCCCAACGAGATCGAGGATGTGCTCGCCGGGATTCCCGAGGTCGCCGAGAGCGCGGTGATCGGCGTCCCGGACGCGTACCGTGGCGAGACGGTGAAGGCCTTCCTGGTGCTGCGGCCCGACGCGTCGCTCACCGTCGACGAGGTGCGGGCGTACTGTTCCGAACGGCTCTCCGCCTACAAGGTCCCGAAGATCATCGAATTCCGGTCGGAGCCGCTGCCGAAGATCGGGATCGGCAAGGTGCTGCGCCGCGCGCTGCGTGACGAGGAGCGGGCAAAGGCCCAGCGGCCGGCCGCCGCCGAGCCGACTGCCGCCGCCGAGCCGACTGCCGCCGCCGAGCCGACTGCCGCCGCCGAGCCGACTGCCGCCGCCGGGCCAAACGCCACCGACGGCAACTGACCGACCGTGGCCCGGCTGGACGCTCCCGGGCCGGCCACCGTCGCGTCCCGCGCCAGGGATCCGCCGGATTCCGCGGCTGGCCCGGTGGCGGGGCGGGTTCGGTGGTAAGAGGAGGAACATGCGAATCCTGGTGGTCGACAACTACGACTCGTTTGTGTTCAACCTGGTGCAGTACCTGGGCCAGCTCGGCGCGGACAGCGTCGTCCGCCGCAACGACGAGGTCGACGTCGACGAGCTGACGACCCTCGGCGTCGCCGGGGTGCTGGTGTCGCCCGGCCCGGGCACGCCGGAGGCGGCCGGGGTCAGTGTGCCGATGATCCGGGCGTGTGCGGCGGCCGGCATCCCCATGCTCGGGGTGTGCCTGGGGCATCAGGCTCTCGGGGTCGCCTTCGGCGCGACGGTCGGCCGGGCGCCCGAACTGCTGCACGGCAAGACGTCCGTGGTGCGCCACCAGGGGGCCGGGGTGCTCGCGGACCTGCCGTCACCGTTCATCGGGACCCGCTACCACTCGCTCGCGGTGGACTGGGCGACCCTCCCGGCGGAGATCGAGGTGACCGCCTGGACCGACAGCGGTGTGGTGATGGCGATGCGGCACCGGGCCCTTCCGCTGGAGGGTGTCCAGTTCCACCCGGAATCGGTGCTTACGCAGGGTGGTCATCTGCTGCTGGCTCGCTGGCTGTCGGTCTGCGGGGACGACACCGCGCTATCGGTCGCGCCGACGCTGTCGGCCGAGGTCGAGACCCTCCGTCAGGCAGCTTTCGCCTGACGGAGGGTGCCGCCCGGCGGGGTCCACCAGATGATCCCTGTCGGGGCTCCGGTGGGTGCCTCGAACGGGACGGCCGTGGGGGCAGCGCCGCTACACCCTGCCAGGGGGGTTGAGCACGTCATCGAGGCCCCGCTTGGAGGGGGTCGGGCTTGGCGACGGTGTCTGGCTCGGTGTCGTGGTGGCGGTCGGTGTCGACGTCGGTATCTCGGTGGCGGCGGGCTGCTGCTGGGCGATGTAGAGCGTCACGGTCGACCCACGGGTCGCCAGGCCGCCGCCGGGGCTCTGGGAGACGACGGTGCCCGTCGGCTTGCTGCTCGCGACAGCCTGCTGGACGACCTTGAAACCGAAGCGCTCCAGCTCGCCCTTGGCGGGGTCGACGGGCTGGTCCGTCACGTTCGGGACGGTCGCCTGCGCGCTCACCACGTAGATGATCACTTGTTCGCCGGGGGTGATCGACGTCCCCGCCGCCGGGTCGCTGGACTCGACCAGCCCGGCCCGGCGGGTTGTCGCGTCGGTAAAGGCGGAGGTCTTCACCACCAGCCCGGCCGCCTTCAGCTTGGCGGTGGCCGCGGCCTGCGTCAGCCCCGCCACGTCCGGAACGGTGAGGTCACCCGGCCCCTTCGAGATGATGAGGGTGATCTGCGCGCTCTTCGACACGGCGGTGCCCGGGGCCGGCTCGACGTTGAGCACCTGGTCCTTCGGCTCGTTGTTGTCGGTGGGCTTCGAGATGACGTTGGTGAAGCCCGCGGAGCTCAGGCTGTTCTTGGCCGTCTCGTACTTCTGCCCGATGAGGTTCGTCGGGATCGTCGCGGTGTCGGCGGCGGTGTCGTGGCCGTTCCCGCCCCCGCCGCCGAGCATGTTGGTCGCGATGATGGTGACGACAACGAACACCGCCACCACGGACAGGCCGGCGAGGATGTACTTCCAGGCGTCCGAACGTCTTTTCTCCGGCGGTGGCCCGCCGTCGCCCCCCCCGGGGCCGCCGAAGCCGGCCCGGTCGTAGCCGCCGGTGCGGCCGTAGGGGTCGTCCGGGACGTTGTCGTAGGGGCCGCCGCGGCCGCGGGAGATCAGGTGCGTCCCCGCCGTGGCCGTGGGCGAGACGCCCAGCCGGGTGGTGAGCTGGTCGTTGTCGAGCTGGGGGGGAGGGGCGTAGATGGGCCGGCCGGCCAGCGCCCGCTCGAGATCGTCCCGCATCTGCCCGGCGGTGGAGTAGCGGTCGTCGGGATCCTTCTCCATCGCCTTGAGCACGATCGCGTCGGCGTTGGGCGTGATGGTGCGGTCGTGGCTGGACGGCGGCTGCGGGCTCTCCCGTACGTGCTGGTAGGCGACGGCCACCGGCGAGTCGCCGCGGAACGGCGGCTGCCCGGTCAGCAGCTCGTAGAACAGCACACCCGTCGAGTAGACGTCGCTGCGCGCGTCCACCCGGACGCCGCGGGCCTGCTCCGGCGACAGGTACTGGGCGGTGCCGATCACCGCGGCGGTCTGCGTCATGTTGGACGTGGTCGCGGTGGTCGCCCGGGCGATGCCGAAGTCCATCACCTTGACCGAGCCGTCCTGGCACAGCATGACGTTGGCGGGCTTGATGTCCCGGTGGATGATCCCCATCCGGTGGCTGTAGTCCAGGGCGGCGCACACGTCGGAGGTGATCTCCATGGCCCGGCGCTCGGTGAACCGGCCCTCCTGCTGGAGCACGTCCCGCAGGGTGCGGCCTTCCACGTACTCCATCACGATGTACGGGACGGTCGTGCCGTTGATCAGATCTTCGCCGGTGTCGTAGACCGAGACGATCGCCGGGTGGTTCAGGGCGGCCGAGGACTGCGCCTCGCGGCGGAAGCGGGCCAGGAAGGTGGGGTCCCGGGCGAGGTCGGCCCGCAGCGCCTTGACCGCGACCTCGCGGCCGAGCCGGACGTCCCGGCCGCGGTAGACCTCGGCCATGCCGCCGTACCCGAGGACCTCGCCCAGCTCATAGCGCCCGCCCACCAGGCGAGGTTCGGTCCCGAACACCTCAGTCACGACTGCCACCCGTGCTCGCCTTTCCGCTTCCCGGGCCGGTACCCGCGGACGCTTCCCGGACATCTGGTCCGGCCGCGTCCGTGCGGCCGGCCGGGCCGCCGGTGATCCGGCTGCCGTCCGTGACACCGCTGGTCCCGGTCGTACTGTCACCGGTGACGATGCCATCTTCGGATCCGGGCCCGTGCACCGCCCGGGTCAGGGCCGGCGCGCCTTCGGAGGATCCGCTGGACCCGGCGATCGACCGGGTGACCAGCGCGGTGATCGCAACTGTGGCGATCAGTAGTGCTATCAGTACTGGAAGTGGCAGCCGTCGCCTGCCCGCGGACGTCGTGCCCTCCGCGGCCCGGCCGCGGGGCCGCCGTCGCCGGGCCCCCCGCGCGTCCGGCGGCGGGGCGGAGGC
>NZ_CAKKTL010000044.1:23430-30848 GCF_920664355.1 Protofrankia sp. CiP1_Cm_nod2 | reverse complement strand
GGCCCGGGCGCCGCGCGGGCCGCTGCCGCGTCGTCCGCCCTGATCTCCGCCTCGGCCGCCGGCCCGACGGCTGCCGGCGCCGGCATCGCCGCGGCCGGCGGGCCTGTCGTCCCCACCTCGCCGGCGTCCGTCCTGCCAGTGGCATACCGGCAACCGGCCGCCGGCGGCGGATCCCCCGTCCTCACGCCCTTCGGGGAGGCACTGCTCGCCCGGGTGCGGCAGGTCGCGCGCACCTCCGGGGGGACGCCGTGAGCGGGGGGACGCAGTGAGCCGCGCGGAACTCACCGGCCGAGGCCTGGTGCGCCGCTACGGGGGGCTCACCGCGGTCGACAACGTCGACATCACCGTCGCGCCCGGCAAGGTCACCGGGCTGATCGGCCCGAACGGAGCCGGCAAGTCGACGCTGTTCAGCCTGCTCACCGGGGTGGAGAAACCCGATGGCGGCAAGGTCTTCCTCGGCGGCCGCAACATCACCCGGATGCGCCCGGACGTGCGGGCCCGCCACGGGCTCGTCCAGACCTTCCAGGTGCCGTCGCTGTTCACCAGCATGACCGTCATGGACAACCTGCTGGTGGGCGCCGAGAACAGGCACCGCGACTACATCGGCGGGCTGCTGGGACGCACCCCGCACGGCAGTGCCCGCACCCGGCGGGTGATGACCCGCACCCTGGAGTCCCTCAACCTCACCGGCATCGCCGACACGACCACGGGAACACTGCCGACCGGGGCGCTGCGCCTGGTCGAGCTCGCCCGTGCCCTGTGCGCCCGGCCCGACGTCCTGCTGCTCGACGAGCCGGCCAGCGGGCTGGACGGGCAGGAGACCGAACGGCTCTCCGGGCTGCTGCGGCAGGTCGCCGACGAGGGGGTCGGCATCCTGCTGGTGGACCACGACGTCGAACTGGTCTTCTCCGTCACCGACCAGGTGTACGCGATGGTGGGCGGGCGTATCGTCGCCGACGGGGCACCGGCTGCCGTCCGTGAGGATCCGACCGTACGGGCCGTCTATCTCGCGCAGGGGCCGCTGGCATGAGCGCTGAACTGGTACTGACCGGCGCCCGCGCCGGTTACGGGACCATCGAGGTCCTGCACGGGCTCGACCTGACGGTCCCCGCGGGGAAGGTCACCGCGCTGCTCGGGGTCAACGGCGCGGGCAAGAGCACCACGCTGCGGGTGCTCGCCGGCGTGTTACCGCTGCGGTCGGGCTCCCTGACCTGGCAGGGCAGGACGATCACCAGAATGTCGGCCCTGGAGCGGGCCCGTTCGGGCCTGATGTTCGTCCCAGACGAACGCGCGGTCTTCGCCACCCTCACCGTGCGGGAGAACCTGCAGGTGGTGGTGGAGGCGATCGGGCAACGGGACATCTCCCCGGCGCTGGAGGCCTTCCCCCGGCTGGGCGAGCGGCTCGCCCAGCGGGCCGGGACGCTCTCCGGCGGCGAGCGGCGCATGCTCGCCCTGGCCCGGGCCCTGCTGGCCCGGCCCAGGGTGCTGCTGGTCGACGAGCTCTCCCTCGGCCTGTCACCCAAGGTCGCCAGCGAGCTGTTCACCTGGCTGGCGACGGTCGCGCTCGGCGGGACGACGGTGGTTCTCGCCGACCAGTACACCAACGACGCCCTCGGCCTCGCCGACGTCGCCTACGTCCTGCACCGGGGTGAGTGCTCGTTCGTCGGGGATCCCGCGGAGCTGCATCCGGCCGTCTCCGCCGAAACGGTCTGACTCCACCGGACCGGTCTGGCTTCACCGGACCGGTCCGAGCCCTGTGCCCGGGCCCCGGTGGGCGCATCCACCAGGGCCGGGCACAGGGCTTCACGCGGGTCTTCCCCGGGTGCTCACTCGGCCGGGTAGGACAGGTTCGGGACGGTGAAGCAGTTGGTGTTCATGTCCTTGACCTGGGTCACCCAGCCTCCCTTGCCGCCGTTCGCCGAACTCTCCCAACGGGCGACGTTGATGCAGTTCCGGTCGGTCTCCGGGGGGGCCGCGAGCTTGGTGAAGTTGCGTGGGGTCAGCAGACCGTCACCGTCATAGTCCTGCGGGCGGTTCAGGAACTGCTCGACGCACGCCCGGGTGAGGTTCGCGCCGCACGACCTGATCGCGTCGGTGAGCCACTGGGCGGACGCGTAGCCCTCGAGGGTCCAGATGCTCAGCTTGCCCTCGCGCGCGGGCTGGTGCTTCGCCATGTCCGCCCGGAACCTGGCCACCGCCGGGTAGTTCGTGTCGTTGTAGTTACGGATCGTGCTGATCGCGTAGGTGGAGTCACGGCAGTTGGGGGTGTCCGCGAAGGTCTGGCCGAAGGTGTCGGTCCATCCCTGCGAGGTGGTCACCTTCGCCTTGACGGTCAGCCCCTGGGCCTGCATCGACTTGCACAGGGCCAGGTTGCCGTTGTCCTCCATCGCGTCGAAGATCACATCGGCCCCGCGGGCCTTCAGGTCCAGTACGGCCGCGTCGAAGTTCGGGGCAAAGTAGTTGATCTCTTTTTCGACGACCGTGTAGCCCTCCCGGCGCAGGCCGTCGGCAACCGACTGCGCGTAACGCTGGGACGGCGCGACGTTGTAGTAGACCACGCCCGCGACCCTGGTGCTCAGGTTCTCCTTGAGCCACCGGTAGTTCTCGGTGCCGGCGTAGAGGTTCCCGTTGTAGCCGGGCTGCCTGCCGTCACGCGGATAGTAGCTACCGTAGATCGAGTACAGATGCGGGTACTGGTCGTAGGCGCTGCTGGTCGGCTGGCCGCCGACGTCCGGCACCCCCTTGGAGTTCAGGTACTGCGCGCCGGCGTAGTCGAACGCCGACACCCCGGCCAGGGCGAAGACCTTCTCGTCGTCGACGAGCTTGCGCACGCACGCCGTGTTGTCCGGCCCGCTGCCGTGGTCGTCACACTGGACGAGCGTGACCTTACGGCCGTTCACACCACCGGCGGCGTTGAGCGCGTCGAAGTAGGCCTTCGCGCCGTAAAGGGAGGTGGAGAAGGTCTCCGACCCCAGCGGGCTGGTCAGACCGACGATCACACCGACTTTGACGTCGTTCGCGGTCACGCCGGTATCCGACGCCGTGTTGGCCCCGGCACCCTGGGTGGGGCCGCCCGGCGGCGGGCTCGAGTCGTCCACCCTGCTTCCGCAGGCCGAAAGCACGAGCGCGGACAGCGTGGCAATGACGACGAGCAACCTCGCTCGCATAGGCATGCTCTCCCCCGGGATCGTTGGTTACCCCAAGACGCTATTGCGCCGGCCGGGCCCCTGCGCGTCGTGCTGCCGACAGGAAGTCCCAGCGTTTCCCGGCCGTTGACGTAACGCTGGGAAACGTCCGTCCGGGTGGCATGCCCGGAAACGGATCCGCGCCGTCCCCACCGGGGCCGTCACCGGCCGGCCCCGGAGCAACGGCCCTGACGTGTCACAGGAACCGGCGCCACCACCGCCGGCGGGACGTCGAAGGGACCGGCTGCGGCACCTGGGTGTCATCGGGCTCTCCCACGGTCTCGTCCGCGCCGCCCTCGGCATGCTCCGGGGTATCCCTGGCGGCCGCGGCAGCCGGCACCGCGTCGCCCGGGGCTTCATCGCCCGGGGCTTCGTCGCCCGGGATCACATCCTCTGGGGCTCCGCCGCCGGCTGCCGCGCCGCCGGGCCGCTGGCTCCCGGAGACGTCGGCGTCGGAGGCCTCCCCGGCGGCTGCCTCCGGAGCGGACGCCGGCTCGGCCACGGACGGTGCCACCACGGACGGCTCGTGGTCGCCGGACAACTCCTGGTCACCGACGGCCGCGGGCGGGGTGGCCGTGGCGGGTTCGGGAGTCTCGGCGCGCACGCCGGTATGCTCCACGGCCTCATCCGCCACCACGGCCGGAGCCCCTGCGGCCGTCCCGTCCACCGTGACCTGCTCGGCGGCGGACCGCGTTCCGGCGGACACGGGCTCCTCGACAACCGGTGCCGGGGCCACCTCGTCCGGCTCGTCCGGCTCGGCCACCTCGGCCACCTCGGCCACCTCGGCCGGCTCGGCCGGCTCGGCCGGCTCGGCCGGCTCGGCCGGCTCGGCCGGCTCGGCCGGCTCGGCCACATCGGCCGGCTCGGCCGGGGCGGATGTGTCATCCGGCCGCGCCGGGACAGACCTGGGGTAGGCGTCGTGCTGCGGCAGCAGGCGGTTGATGATGCGACCGTTCGGGCCTGGCGCACGGTGCAGACGGCCCTTGTCCGACAGGCGCCGACAGATCTGGTTCACAGTCTGGCGGCGCACCTGGAGCACTTCCGCCAGCTGTCCGTCATCCAGGCCGGCCGGGACCTTTGCCAGCCGCTCAAGAATGCGGTCCGCAACAGTAGACACGAACATGAACGCTATACGCCATCGACGGTGGGGTTGCAAACAGGGTGGGTTCGCTTCATCGTCCGTCGTCCAACCGTAGTGTGTCCGGCGCTCCTCGCAGAAGACGACGCTGAACCGGTGACGACGCGGCCGACGGGACTCCACCGGCCAGCGGTGAGCATTGGCCGCGGGACGGCCGGTGGGCGTTAGCACCAGGCCGTCAGGGGAATGGTCTTGACGGACAAGACCGGCCGCCATGGCCCGTCCTTTGCGATCGGGGATCGGCCGGCGATGCCCCGAGAGCTCTGGTTCGATCAGGAGGATACAGCGATGACGCAGCCGATCCCGGACGGCGGCAACGACGTCGACAGCGGCCACTTCAACAGCGGCTATCCCGACGGCGGCTATCCCGGCAGTGGCTACATCAACACGTACGGAAGCCCACTCGAACAGTCCGAAAGCCTCGACAGCGACGGCCTGGGCTCGACCGACCGCGGTTTCGACCCGCTCGACGACGGCTGGGATCCGCCGGACCGCTTCGGCCCGGGTGAACGCTTCGGCACCACCGCTCAGGAACAACGTGCCGGCGAGTCACTGGACTCGCTGCTCGCCCAGGAGCAGCCCGAGCCGGATCCGTACGACGAGGCGGCGCGACTGGAGTCCGGTGAGGTCCTGGAGTTCGACGTGTACTCCTCGGCCGACGGCCGCTTCTCGGCCGAGGACGCCGTCGAGCGGCCGGCCGCCCTCGACGGCGACGGGGAGCCGGACGACGTGCCGGCCCTGCTCGCCGACGACGAGGGCGTACGGACGGCGACAACAGCCGAACTCGTCGGACACGGGCCGGTCGGCGGCCGCGCCCGCGGCCGCGACAGGGCCAGGCCGACAGGCGCGCCGGAGGAGGAGGCCATCCACATCCGCAGCACAGAATGATCAAAAAGTAGTCGAAGAGCGGCCCCGGAACGATCCGCGGCGCGCAGTGGCCGGGCCGGCACGTGGGCAAATGATCATCGCGGTGTCCGCGCGTCCAGCGACCGGGCGTTCCCGGCACCCAGCACGTAGCAGGCGATCGCCGCGGTGGCGGCGACGTTGAGGGAGTCCACACCGTGCGCCATCGGAATCCGCACCCGGACGGTGGCCGCCTCCAGGGCGTCCCGGGTCAGCCCGGGGCCCTCCGAGCCGAGCAGCACGGCCAGCCGGTCACCCGGACCCGCCTCAAGCCCGTCCAGCGGCACGGCGGTGGCGGACGGCGTGAGCGCGACCAGCGTGAAGCCAACGTCCACCAGCAGGGACAACGCCGCCGGCCACGGGTCGAGACGGGCGTACGGGACGGCGAACACCTCCCCCATCGACACCCGCACCGCCCGCCGGTACAGCGGGTCGGCGCACGACGGGCTGAGCAGGACGGCGTCCATCCCGAGCCCGGCCGCCGAGCGGAAGATCGCGCCCAGGTTGGTGTGGCTGACGATGTCCTCGCAGACCAGCACCCGCCGCGCCGTGGCCAGCACGTCCGCCGCCGGGGCCGGCGGGCGGCGGCACATCGACGCGAGCGCCCCGCGGTGCACCTGGAACCCGGTGATCGTGGCGAGCACGTCCGGGCCGGCGAGGTAGACCGGCACATCCGGCTCCAGATCGGTTGGGACGGTCGCGACCTTCGCCGGCCCCACCAGCAACGATCGCGGACGGTAACCAGCCCGCCGGGCCCGTTCGATGACCATCTCACCCTCGGCGATGAACAGGCCCTCGGCCGGTTCCCGCCGCCGCCGCAGGGCCACGTCGGTCAGCCCCACGTAGTCGCGGACCCGCTCGTCCGCCGGATCGTCGATCTCTATGACGTCCAACCCGCTCCCATCCCCCGGCCTCGGCTCCCGCGGCTACGCCCCCTGGCTGGCCGAACCGGTCAACCCGCACCTGCTCTACACACCCACCATCACCATCTGAGCATCGTCACCGTCAGTCCACGGTCATCCCCGTCAGGAGCCCGCGTGAGCACACCGGACACGGCCACCGGCCCGATAGCCGCCCGCCTCGCCGACGACGCCGCGACGCTGCGCGCCACCGGCGCGATCCGCACCGACCGGGTCCAAGCCGCGTTCGCCACCGTGCGCCGGGACCGCTGCCTGACCCACTTCCGCCTCGGTGACCAGCACATCCCCGTCCCACAGGACAGCATCCCCACAGCGGATGTGCTCGACATCGTCTACAGCGGCCAGCCGCTGCTCACCCGCACCGGCGCCGTACCGTCGTCCTCCTCCACACCAACGATCATGGCCAGGACGCTCGAAGCACTCGACCTGCGCCCCGGCCACCGGGTCCTGGAGATCGGCGCCGGCACCGGCTACAACGCCGCCCTCATCGCGCACCTCAGCCACGCACCCGTGGTCACCATCGAAACCCATCCCCCCACCGCCGCCGAAGCCACCGCATCGATCCACCGATCATTACAACGGGCTGGTAGCACGGGGGGCGCCTGTGCTGCATCCGGAGGTCACCTCGGTCAGCCCGCCGGAGGCGCCGAAGACGGTGATGGTGTTCGACTGCGCTGACAGCTCGAACTGGCTGCGATAGCGCACGGCGGGGCCGTCGTTCACCGACGAACCCGGCGGTCGACGGGCGATCACCTCCGAAGTTCGCCTGCACGAGGACGGGTCGTGGAAGGTCACCCGGTTCGCCGTCGAGGGACTCGGGTCATGCTGAAGCGCGTCGTCCCTGTCGCCGTCTGCCTGCTGGGCGTCCTCGCGGTCGGCCCGCCTACGCCGACATCTTCACCTCCGCGGACTGCGACCAGAACCCCTACCCGGGATGTGAACTTGCAGCCGGGCAGAACGGCAGCCCCCAGCTCCCACCGGACGGGGATGCTCGCCCGGCGCCGCGTGGCGGCGGGTCGCAGGGCGGCACGGCCAGCGGCGGGGCGGTGCGTCCGCCTGGTGATGTGTCGCTCGACCCGTCGGAACTCGCAACGTGCTCCTACACCCGCAGCGACTTCCAGCCCGAAGGAGACCCGATCCGGCCAGTTGCGTTCCGCTCCATCCCGCGCGACGGCGGACCGCACGTAGTGGCTGCGGTTCACCGGCCGGGGTCGCTGCGCGTACTGCCTGCCGCGACCGCCCCGGACAGGCAGTCTGGGGCCTGGTACGTCT
>NZ_CAKKTL010000044.1:10111-23082 GCF_920664355.1 Protofrankia sp. CiP1_Cm_nod2 | reverse complement strand
ACCAGTGCCAGAACGACGGGTGGCGCGACGCGCTCTACCGGCCCCCGGTCTGGATACCGGACGGACAGGCCGGTCCGGCGGCTGCCGCCCCCGACCCGGCGGCCCTCGCCGAACAGGCCCGCAACCAGCTCCGCCTCCAAGGCCCGACGATCGCACTCAGCCCGACCGGCCGGCAGCTCATTCGTCTCCCAACCTGGATGTGGCTCGACCCCAGCAGCTGGCATCCCGTCTCCGCCACGGCTGCCGCCGGAGGCGTGTCGGTGACCGCCGTCGCCACCCCCGCCGAGGTCGTCTGGGCGATGGGTGACGGCGCCCAGGTCCGCTGCACCGGCCCCGGTACCCCCCCTACCGGCCCGACATCGACCCGAAAGCGTCCTCACCGGACTGCGGCCACACCTACCAGACCGTCTCCGACGACCAGCCCGGCGGCGTGTTCCCCATGACCACCACCGTCACCTGGAATGTCACCTGGACCGGCGCCGGCCAGACCGGCGTGTTCAACGGCCTCACCACCGTCTCCACCACCCAGGTCACCGTCATCTCCATCTCCGCACTGAGCACCGGCGGGGGCTGACCACAAGACCGCCCACGCAAGGCTCCCTCGGGTCGTCCGGCCCCGCCCAGGGGTGCGACCCCCGCCTTTCCGCGCTGCAACCTCGTCCGATGGAAGGATTGGGCTACCACCGACACCCTGGGTCTTGTGTGATCTACGTCACATATCATTGCCTGTTTTACGGGAAAATGACCGAAAAGTCTGTTCCTTTACGGGCCGCCCGTCCGTTTACCTACCGGACCGCCCATCCACCTACCTGTCTATCGGGTAGGTCCGAGGTGACACATCGATGCAGGTCGGCCGGCATCTGACACCCACCCAAGCGAGCCAGGAATCATGCCGCAATTGGCATCGTATCTAACCGTGGGAGCTGGCGGAAGCGGTCGACGGAACGCGCCCTGTTGGCGGTATCGGATAGTCCGGTTAGCTTTTATTTGCCGCATTTCCGCCGCCGGTTCTGTGAGGTGCCGTAGTCGATCTGTCCCGCGTCCGCCCGTCCCGCGTCCGCCGTCCTGCACCCGCCGACTCGTGCGACGATCCACCGCAAACAGGGGACGGGCCACCGCAGGCCGACACGGAGGACACCGGCGGGAACGGCGCCACAGTGGGGCCGGACACCGACGGACCGACGGCCCACCCTCCGGCCGGAGTGCAGAACGCCCACAATGCCGAATCGGACGTCGATGCGGTGGCGCGCTGGCTGGCCGAGACACTTGCCGAGGCCCCACCCGTCCCGCCAGCGGTCGCCACCCTCATCGCGGGCGTGCTCGCCCGGCGCCCGCCCGCCGCCTAACCTCCCAAGCAGGACCACCGTCGTCTACGCGCCCAGCACACCGACATGTGCGCCCACCGTTGCTCACGGCCTTTCTGGCACGCGAACACCACTTGCCATGTGTATCCAAGGGGTGGTATCGATCGTCCTGGCGTAGGCTCAGGCGTCTCACCAGCATCTTTAGGTAGTCGGGCCGCTTCTTGGTCCGCACCCGCGTTGCGCACTCCGCACGGCTCGGGCGCGGTACGCCGACCACCGCGCCGCCAGACCCTCGTTGATGACGCCGTCCCCGAAACAGCCCCGAAGAAGCCGGATGCGGTCCGGCACGATCACGCAACCTGCTGGTCAGCATCCCCGGCGGATCGGAGAGGACGGCACCCTCTCGAAGCGGCGGCGCGTACTGCCGAGCTGCTCGCCTTTTACGATCAAGGCTGAGAGGCCGACAGCCGCGCCGCGCGCGTGTCGCGGCCAGTCCGGACCCGCACATGGCCCGCGGCTTGTCTCGCAACGTTCAGCTGAGTGCGGCTGTGGGGCGATGTCCACCGCATGCCCTGGTCCGGGGCGGGGCGGGGCGGGGCGGGATCGGCGGGACGGTTGTCGCTGTGCCGAACGCCGGTAGGATCACATGCATCGCATGGTGGCCTGTTTGGGGGGATTCGAGATGGCGCATGCTGCCTGTCGTCGACGTGGGGCCCTGACCGTCTCATGATCGAGGCAAGGAGGCGGATCGCGGCGGCGCTGCCGGGCTACGAGCTTGGTGCCCGGTTGGGGCGAGGGGCGTTCGGGCTGGTGCTGGCCGGCCGGCACCGCGGGCTGGGCCGCGATGTCGCCGTCAAGATTCTTCCGGTCGACCAGGACGAGGCCACCGAGCGCAGCTGGAACGAGGCCCGCCTGCTGGCCTCGTTGGATCACCCGCATATCGTCCGGGTCTATGACGCCCTCGCTGCCGAGGACCTTCACCTGATCGTGATGGAACTGCTGGCCGGAGGGCCCCTGACCCGCCGTCGCCGGGACCTGGCAGGCGAGACGGCCTGCGCGGTGGGGCTGGCGGTGGCCGCCGCGTTGTCCTATGCCCACGGGCAGGGAGTGCTGCACCGCGACATCAAGCCCGCCAACATCCTGTTCGACGCCGCCGTCCTGCCCAAGGTCGCCGACTTCGGCATCGCGAAAATCGCGGAAGGGTCGGCGACCACCGCCAGCGCGGTGATCGGCACCCCTGTCTACATGGCTCCCGAACAGATCCTCGGTGGCCGGCTCAGCGCGTCCACCGACCTCTACGCCCTCGGCGTCATGCTCTACGAGCTGCTGACCGGCGTCCCGCCGTTCGACCCGGCCCTGCCTGCCCCGGCGCTCATCCACCACCACCTCAATGTCCTGCCGCCGCCGCCCGCGGGAGTGCCCGAGCCGGTTGCCGCGGTGGTGATGCGCACCCTGGCCAAGGACCCCGCCGACCGCCACCCCTCAGCCCACGCCTTCGCCCTCGATCTGGCCCGCGCCGCCACCGACCAGCCCACCCCCACGCCAGCCTCGACGATTCCCGCCACGCTGAGGGCACCCACGGATATCCGTGAACCACTCGCCCCTACCCTGCCAGCACCTGACACGAGCCCACCCGTACCACTAGCGACATCGAACTTCACCAAGCTGCCCACCCAGCGAGCCGACCCCCTGCCATCAGACCCGACACCGGCAATCCCGTCAGCCGTCCGCGAGAAACCTGGTGGCCCGCGAACCCGCCGGAAGCGCCGCCTGGCCCTCGTCTCCGCCGCGGTGCTGCTTGTCATCACCGGCACTGTTCTGGCCTTCACCCTCATCCCCGAAGAGAACCACCAGCTCATCCCCGAAGAGAACCGCCCGCTGGGCTCCCCCCTCACCGGCCACACCAACTCTGTGATTTCGGTGGCGTTTGCGCCGGACGGGCGCACCCTCGCCAGCGCCAGCAATGACGAGAGGTGCTTCGCCAGTACGGATACCTGCGACTTCAAGAATGGACATCAGCTCACCCGGCCCCGGTAGTGCCTCCTCCCCACCATCGACCGGAGTCGCACCATCCGGATTCAGGTAGACGCCGGTCAGCCCCGTCTTCCGTCGCTTGATGTGTGCAACCCTGGGGTGGTACCGATCGTCCTCGTACAGCCCTCGGGCTTCTGACCAGCATCTTTTTGATGATCGGGCTGCATCCGGGGTCCGTACCCGGGTTGCACATGCCGCGCGGCTCGGCCGGGGGCCGGTAAGAACAACGCGACAGATCCGTCGGGTCGGCGGCGTCGGATCTCGGTCTTCGCCCGGTCGCGAGGGGAGGTCGATGTACGGGAGCCAGGCGATGCGCTCAGCGAAGCAGGCCGAGGTAGCGCGAAAGGGTGTGCTCAACCTGCGCCATGTCGTCGCGGGAGAGGTAGTCCACGAGTTCACCCGTGACATAGGAGCTGTCGATGGTCCGGATCTGGTCGACCAGGATCCTGGTCGACCGTCCCGTAATGATCACCTCCGGCCTGAAGGCGGTCGCCTGCGCGCCGGTCGACGTCGGAACGATCGTGACCGTGGACCACGCGTTCTGCTCAATACTCATGACGAGGCCGAGCCGACGACCCCGCTGCTCATGCCCGCGCTTGGCGTCGCCAAGGTCCACCGGGTACACCGCCCCGCGAATCACGGTTGGTCCTGCGACCTGACTGGTACCGCGAGGTTCGTACCTGTGATTCTGATGTTGCCGTTGGTGTCGTACTCCCACGCATCGGGCTCGGCGGACAGGTCCTCGTTCCGCAGCCGGTACATATCCTCGCGGGCACGCACCTCCCACGCCTCCCGGTCAAGCAGTCGCAGGGCGCGCCGGATGACGTCGCTGGTCTTTTCGTCTTGACGGCGGTTGGCCTCAACGATCCGGAGGTCCTCTTCGGTGGGGCGGAATCCGACACTCATGAGGTCACTGTACAACAAATGTACAACATCCGGGGTGGCCAGTGGACGCGTAGGTCGGGGCATGTGTATCCCGGGGGTGGTACCCGTCGTCCACGCGCACGCCAACGCGCTGCTGACCGGCACCGGCCGGACCACGGCCGCGCTGGCGGACCTGCGGAAGCCACACGAGATCCTGGGCCACCCTCACGTCCGGCATCTGATCGATTTCACCGAACCCGTGGCCCTGCTCCTCGTGGCCGTCGTGCACTTCATCCGCGACGAGGAAAACCCCACCGGCATCGTGCGGACGCTACTCGATGCGCTGCCGGCGGGCAGCTATCTGGTGCTGTCCCATGCCACGGGTGACCTGCGACCCGCGGCAGCGGCCCAGGCCACCGAGGTTTACGACACCGCCACCTCGCCCCTCGCCGTGCGCGGTCATCCCGCCATTGCCGCGTTCTTCACCGGCTGCGATCTGGTGGGCCCGGGCCTCGTCCAGGTGCCGACATGGCGACCGGCCAGCAAACGCCCCAGGGGCTACCGCAACGTCTGGATCTACGGCGGTGTAGGCCGCAAAAAATAAGCCATATCGTTCTCGCCCTCGGCGACCCGCGGGCCGGCAACCGCAACGACACGATCGTCTACCAGACCAGCGGGATCAAAGACCGTCTCGCCGGGCGCCCCGTGCTCGCCGACGGCGGCTACCAGGGCCACCCAGACGTGATCATGCCTTATCGGAAACCGGTCGACGGACAGCCGCTACCGGAGTGGAAGCAGGACCTGAACCGGGTGCACCGCACGGTCCGGGCCCGCGTCGAACACACCCTCGCCGGGCTGAAGACCTGGAAGATCCTGCGCGACTACCGCCGCCAGGCGCGCGCCCTTGCCGTGACCGCCGCCGGGATCGCCCACCTTTACAACATCAGCCGGGCCGGCTGATCGAGCACCACCGGACAGTCGCATCACACCCAAGCGAGTTACGAAACAACCTTTAGGCGAAGACGTCGGCGGTGGTGACGCGGAGCACGTCGTCGGGTAGCTGTCCGGTCACCTCCTCGCGCGCGGCGATCACGTACAGCGGCTCCGGGTCATGCGGGCCGATCAGGTTGGAGGCGTGCGCCTTGCGCATCAATGTGCGCAGGATACGGTTTCCTTCTTCGCGCCGGGCCCACTTCACCTCGGCGGCAAGGCCAAGCCGTCCTGTCGGCCCGCTGAGCATGGCGACGTCAATCTCTGCCGGGTCGGTTCCGTACTGGTGCCAGAACCGGCCGACCTCGATCACGGGCGCGACCCGGAGATCATCCGCCATGGTCCGTACGAGATGAGCGCGTACGGCGTCCTCCCACCGGTCGCCCATGAAGTTGTCGAACTCGCTTTCCATGACGCCCGCCACGGAGTTGCCCAAACCCTGGATGATGGCCGCTCGACGAGGCTCCGCAATCGACAGCCAGAAGGCCAGAAAGTTGTCCGCCACCCGATAGTACGCCCGCCGTGGGTCCGCGTTGCGCCCGACCGGAAGCACCCGTTGGACCAGGCCGAGGTCCGCCAATGCGGCCAGCGCCCGGGTTGGGTCGATGCCCAACGCGTCCTTGATTTCGCCGAACCGGGTGCGCCCGGCGGCTATCGCCCGCAGCACCTGCTCCGGGATACGTTCGCGGCGGCCGCCGGCGAAGTCCTCGGTGGCGAGGATCAACTGGCCCTCGTTGAGAAAAAGCCCATGCTCGTTCGCGACAAGTCGCGCGAGATTGTCCCGGAATGACGACAACTGGTCCCACAGGTCCAGGTAAAAGGGTATGCCACCGCAGACACCCCATGCCCTGGCCCGCTCGGCGGGTGCGAGACCGGGCAGCATCAACGCCGCTTCGTTGGGCAGAAACGGCCGAACCTGCAGGCGAAGCGTAGCCCGCCCGTAGAGCGGGGCGCGTTCCTCCTGCAACGCTTCCATGATGCGTACCGCCGAGCCACACAGGACCAGGCGGACGGGATGGTCGCCCATGCCCTCCCAGATCGCGCGCAGGGCGCTCTCGATACGCGGATCGCTCCTGACCAGTTCGGGAAACTCGTCGAGGATCACGACCAGCGGCGCTTCTGACGCAGTTTGCCGGAAAAGCTCGAATGCCTCGTCCCAGTCCCGAAACGGACGGCTGACCAGGTCGCGATTGGCAAGCGCGAGCACCGGAGCCGCGGTCGCCGAGAGCGCGGCAAGCTCCTGGTCGGGCGCTCGGTTGCGTGAGACGTGGTAGACAGCCCGCTTATCCGCTGCCCAATGCGCCAGCAGGTGCGACTTTCCGACTCGTCGACGCCCCCAAACCACGCCAAGCTGAGGTCCCGGTCGCCCGAACCACTCGTCCAGCAAGGACAGTTCCTTGACTCGATTGACGAAACGCACCAATATCCTACCCTCGGCAGCAGATCGACCACTCCACCATACCTGCGACTATCGCAGCCTGCAACTATCGCAGCCTGCGCGAGGCGCGCTATGGTTTCGCTCCGGCGGTCGCCCGGGCCGTCAAGGGTGAGTGTGCGGGTGCGTCGCCGCCCGGCAGGTAGCCGCGTTACCAACCCCTGGGGCACCTCGGTGAGCCGAAGGTGAAACCGTCGGACGGCACCGCGGTGAAACCGTCGGGCGACACCGGCGCGGCAGAATCGATGCCATGACCGCGCGTATCCCGGCTCCCGGCCCGCGGCCGGTCGACCTGCTCGTCCGCGGCGCCGAGCTGGTGGCGACCATGGACGACCGCCGCCGGGAGCTGCCCGGCGGCTGGGTGGCGGTGACCGACGGCCTGGTCAGCGCGGTCGGGGCGGCCGGCGACCCGCCCCCGCCCGCCCGGCGCGCGCTGGACGCGGCCAGCTGCCTGGTCACCCCCGGCCTGGTGAACACCCACCATCACATCTTCCAGAACCTCACCCGGTCGTATGCGCCGGCGGTGTCCGGTTCGCTGTTCGCCTGGCTGCGCACGCTCTACCCGCTGTGGGCCCGCCTGGACGAGGAGGCGGTGTACGTCTCCGCCCACGTCGGCCTGACCGAGCTCGCGCTGGGCGGCTGCACCACCACCACCGACCACCTGTACGTCCACCCGCGCGGCGCCGGGGACCTGATCGCGGCCGAGATCGCCGCCGCCCGCGAGCTCGGGATGCGCTTCCACCCCACCCGTGGATCGATGTCACTGTCGGTGAAGGACGGCGGGCTGCCGCCGGACTCCGTCGTGCAGGATCCCGACGACATCCTCGCGGACTCGGCGGCCCTCGTCGCCGCCCACCACGACCCGTCCCACGGCGCGATGGTGCGGATCGCGCTGGCGCCCTGCTCGCCGTTCTCCGTCAGCCCCGAGCTGATGCGGGCCACCGCCGAGCTCGCCGAGAAGCTGGACGTGCGGCTGCACACCCATCTCGCCGAGGACCCGCAGGAGGACGACTACTGCCTGGCGACCTACGGCCGGCGCCCGGTCGAGCACTTCCGCGACCTCGGCTGGGGCGGTGACCGCGCCTGGGTCGCCCACTGCATCCACCCGAACGCCGCCGAGGTGGCCCGGCTCGGGGCCTGGGGCACCGGGGTCGCTCACTGCCCGAGCAGCAACATGATCCTCGGCGGCGGGCTGGCGCCGGTCGCGCAGCTGCGGGCCGCCGGCGCGCCGGTCGGCCTCGGCTGCGACGGCTCGTCCTCGGCGGACGCCGCCTCGCTGTGGCTGGAGGCGCGTACGGCGATGCTGCTCGGACGGCTGCGCGGCGGGGCGTCCGCGATGTCCGCCCGGGACGCGTTGGAGATCGCCACCCGCGGCGGCGCGGCCTGCCTCGGCCGGGCCGGCGAGCTCGGCGAGCTGTCCGTCGGCGCGGCCGGTGACCTGGTCGTCTGGCCACTGGACGGGATCGCCTTCGCCGGCGCCCTGTCCGACCCGGTGGAGGCGTGGCTGCGCTGCGGCCCGGTAGCCGCCCGGCACACCGTCGTCGCAGGCAGGACCGTCGTGGAGAACGGCGCCCCCGTCCACCTCGGCCTCGACGACATCCTCCGCCGCCACCGCACGATCGCCACCACCATCCAGCGAAATCCCTGATGACCGGCGTCCCGCCCTGGCCCCAGCATCCGGAGGTCGGCACGGGACCAGATTCGATGGTGACCACTGAACCGGCACGTTCCGCCCACGATGTTCACGGCGGCGCTCAGAGGCCGGCCTCGGATGCCGGACAGGCCTGCCAGAAATCGGACTATTCGTTATAAACAGAGCAAAATTCCCTTGACCACAGCGGTGCGCCCGGGCCGTGACCGGTTCGCCCGGTCGACATCCGCGCTCGCGGGGCAGAATCTCATTCGGGAGGTGGGCAGTGCATCCGGTCATCGAGACGAAGCGTTCGGAGATCGAGACCCTGTGTCAGCGACTCGGGGTTCGACGTCTCGACGTGTTCGGGTCCGCCGTCGGTGGCTCGTTCGACGTGGGCTCCAGCGACGTCGACGTACTGGTCGAATTCGATGACGCGCAGGCGGGGTTCGACTATTTCGGCAGCTATTTCGACCTGAAGGAAGGCCTGGAACGACTGCTGGGACGCGCGGTCGACGTCGTCAGCGTCGCGAACATCCGCAACCCCTACTTCCGCGACCAGGTCATGCGTACCCGGCAGTCCCTGTATGCGGCCTGACCCCCGAAAATACCTGTGGGACGCGGTGCACGCGGCCGGTCTTGCCCGCGGTTTCGCGCGGGGACAATCGTTGGCGGACTATTTGTCGAACGCAATGCTCCGTGCGGCCGTCGAGCGCCAGGTCGAGATCATCGGAGAGGCGCTGAACCAACTGTCCAAGGCCGCCCCCGAGATCGCCGCCGCCATACCCGAGCCACCTCGCATCGTCGCCTTTCGGAACATCCTCATCCACGGTTACGCCACAGTAGACGACAGATTGGTCTGGCAGGTTCTCGAGGAGAAGCTCCCTGAACTCGAACGGGTCATGCAAGAAATCATCGACAGCGGTTGAGGAAGCCGCTCGTGGAGCCATCGCCTCCCGATACCGTAGGGACTCACGGTTCACAACGTTCCCGTAAGCCAACTCGTTCCAGCGCGCTCCGCTCCATGTACCCGATATTCGCAGCGATGGCACGAAGGATGTCGATGATCTCCGCAAGTTCAGCGTCAAGAATCCGTTCCCTTACCAACTGCCATGCTGACCAGCATGTTCAGCTCCAGGTAGATGGCGTGGTCAGCTCTAGCGCGCCGGCCGTGGTGTGGCGGGTGGCGGTGGTATCCGGCGAAACGATCGGCCGAGGCGGCCAGGAAGGCAGCGAAAGATCCAGTGACCGTGTGTCCCGGTGATCAGTCGCCGGTGATTGTGGTGGGGGTGGGTGCCGACGGGTGGGGCGGGCTCACCGAGGCGGGCCGGGAGGCGCTGCGGGCCGGGCAGGTGCTGATGGGCAGCCGGCGGCAGTTGGCACTGGTCCCCGCCGACGTGGGCGGCCGGCGGGTCGAGTGGCCCACGCCGTTGGTGCCGGCGCTGCCGGGGCTGCTCGCCGAGCACGCCGGCGCCCGCGTGTGCTGCCTGGCCAGCGGCGACCCGATGTTCTTCGGCCTGGGCACGACGCTGGTGCGGCTGCTCGGCGCGCGGCGGGTGCGGGTGCTGCCCCATCCGTCCTCGGTCTCGCTCGCCTGCGCCCGGCTCGGCTGGGCGATGGACGCCGTCGACGTGGTGAGCCTGGTCGGGCGTCCGCTCAGCGCCGTGCACCCGGCCGTGCAGCCCGGCCGCCGGCTGATCGTGCTGTGCGCGGACGGCCACAGCCCGGCGGCGCTCGCCGGCCTGCTGGTGGGCCGCGGCTACGGCGGCAGCCCGTTCACCGTCCTGGAGAACCTCGGCGCGGATGACGAGCGGTGCCGCACCGGCACGGCCGCGTCCTGGTGTGACGGCGGTTGGCACGGCGACGAGCGGCACGACGGCGAGCCGACCGCCGCGCTGACCGACCAGGACACGCGGGCCGACCCGGACGCGACGACCGGTCTGGGGACGCTGGCCGGTCCGAACGTGGTTGCCGATCTGAACCTGGTCGCTGTCGAGTGCGAGCCCGGGCCCGACTCCGGGCATCTGCCGCGGACGGCGGGCCTGCCCGACAGCGTGTTCGAGCACGACGGCCAGCTCACCAAGCGGGAGGTGCGGGCGGTCACGCTCGCCCGGCTCGGTCCGGCCCCCGGCGAACTGCTGTGGGACGTGGGCGCGGGCTCCGGCAGCATCGCGATCGAGTGGATGCGCACGCACCCGGCCTGCCGGGCGATCGCCGTGGAGCCCCGGGCGGACCGGGCAGCGCGGATCCTGCGCAACGCGGACGCGCTGGGCACCCCCGGCCTGCGGGTCGTCGGCTCCCCCGCCCCCGCGGCGCTCGCCGGGCTGCCCACGCCGTCCGCCGTGTTCGTCGGCGGTGGGATCACGACTCCCGGTGTGCTCGAGCGGTGCTGGGCCGCGCTCCCGCCGGGCGGCCGGCTGGTGGCCAGCGCGGTCACCGTCGAGTCGGAGGCGGTGCTGGCCGGCTGGCACGCCAGCCACGGCGGCGACCTCGTCCGGCTGGCGGTGGCCCGCGCCGCGCCGGTCGGCGGTTTCACCGGCTGGCGGCCGATGCTGCCGGTCACCCAGTGGGCCGTGACCAAGACCGCCGGCCCCGCCGGCCCCGCCGGCCCCGCCGGCCCCGCGCTGGGGAGGCAGCCGGCCCCGGAACGCAACGACAGTCCAGATACGACACAATCGCGGCCGTGACGCTCATCGCCGGACGCGCAGCCGTTGTCCCGGACCTGCTGGCCGTGGCGGACACCCGCTGCCGCTCTGCCCCGCCGAGCCGCTTCGGTCGCCTAGAGCACCGATTAGATGACTCTAAGTCACCCCACGGGCGGTGGCGCACTTCGATGGACGCCGACCATCGAAGAAGATCGGCGCAAGTTTGTCGTTGTGTACGCTGATGCGGCCAAAAAACGTACACAACAACAAAATCGCGGCGATCATGGCCTGTACGGGCGGCCGTGGAGGGGATCCGCGCTACGTGACCGTCGCTCTGGGCCGGTCCGGCCGGCTGGGCCGGACCGGTCGGCTGGGCCGCCGCTGGCCCGCCGGGTGGCCCACGACCGTGCGGAGCTCCCGGTGAACGACTACGTCCGTGACGGCGCCGAGATCTACCGCCGCTCGTTCGCCACGATCCGCGCCGAGGCGGACCTCACCGGCCTGCCGGACGGCGTCGCCCGCACCGCCGTCCGGATGATCCATTCCTGCGGGATGGTCGATCTGGTGGCCGACCTGGCCTACTCACCCGGCGTGGTGGACGCGGCCAGAGCCGCGCTGCTCGCAGGAGCACCGATTCTGTGCGACACCCGGATGGTCGCCGCGGGCGTCACCCGCGCCCGGCTGCCCGCGGACAACCCGGTGATCTGCACGCTGTCCGACCCCCGGGTGCCGGGCCTCGCCCACCAGCTCGCCACGACCCGCACCGCCGCCGCGGTGGACCTCTGGCGGGACCGCCTCGACGGCGCGGTGGTCGCCGTGGGCAACGCCCCGACAGCGCTGTTCCGGCTGCTCGAGCTCGTCGAGTCCGGCGCCGGCCGGCCCGCGGCGGTGATCGGCGTCCCGGTCGGCTTCATCGGGGCCGCCGAGTCGAAACGGGCCCTGGCGGAGCATCCCAGCCGGCTGGAGCACCTCGTCGTGCACGGCCGCCGCGGCGGCAGCGCCATGGCCGCGGCGGCCGTCAACGCGATCGCGAGCGAGGACGAATGACCACGCCAGCCGAACGCCTTACCGGACGAGTGCCAAGCCGGCCGGTCCGACGCCCCGACACCGGCCGACCGGACGAAGCAGTCCGGCTGGGCGGCCAGGTTGAGGATCCTCGGCGACGACCGGCGGACGGTCGTCACCCCGTGTCTTCGTCTGATTTCGTCACCCGCTGTCGTCAACTGGTGCATGACCCATCGGTCGCCCCGACCAGTCGGTGAACCAGGCGACGGCGTCCTCGGGGGTGGCCACGGCCGGTGTGCCGGGTGGCAGCGGCGGGCGGTCCACCATCAGCACGGGCAAGCCCAGGTGACGGGCGGCGACCAGTTTCGCCGCGGTCAGCGGGCCACCGCTGTTCTTGGTGACGATGACGTCGATCCGATGCCCGCGCATCAGCGCCGTCTCCCCCTCTACCGTGAACGGGCCACGTTCGAGCAGGACGTCCATCCGCGCCGGCATCGGGGGTGACGGCGCCTCGATCGAACGCAGGAGGAACCAGTGCCGATCCGAGCCGGCGAACGCTGCGATCCCGGACCGGCCCGTGGTCAGGAACACCCGCTCCCCGAAGCCGCCCAGGGCGGCCGCGGCGGCGGCCAGCGACGGCACCCGATGCCAGTCGTCACCGTCCGTCTCCGGCCAGCCCGGCCTGCGCACGACCAGCAGCGGCACCGCGGCCGCGTTACTCCCCGTAACCGCAGCGGCGGTCATCAGCGCGGCGTAGGGATGGGTCGCGTCGATCACCGCGGCGATCCCGGCATCCCGCAGGTAGGACGCGAGGCCGTCCACGCCGCCGAACCCGCCCACCCGGATCCGCGCCGCCGTGGGCAGGGCGGGCGCGGCCACCCGGCCCGCGATCGAGTAGATCACCTCCACGCCGGGCAGTGCGGCCAGCTTCTCCGTGAGCCGCCGGCCCTCCGCGGTGCCGCCGAGCACCAGCACCCGCCAGCTCACCGCCGTCCCACCCGCTCCGCCCGTCCCACCCGGCCTGCCCAGCTCGCCCGGCCTGCCTGGCCTGACCTGGCCTGGCC
>NZ_CAKKTL010000044.1:5711-9500 GCF_920664355.1 Protofrankia sp. CiP1_Cm_nod2 | reverse complement strand
TGACCCGGCGGGGCCTGACCCGGCCGGACAGCCAGGCTCGGCGGGACGGCCATGAACGAAGCGGAGCCCGCCGGACGTCGCGGGAGCCGGCAGCCGCGCGGGGAGCTGCGCTACGGCTGGACGACCGGCGCCTGCGCCACGGCCGCGGCCACCGCCGCCTACACCGCGCTGCTCACCGGCGAGTTCCCCGACCCGGTGACGATCACCCTGCCGGGTGGTCAGCGCCCGGCCTTCGCCCTGGCCCGGGAGGAGCTGACCCCCGGCGCCGCCACCGCCGCCGTCGTCAAGGACGCCGGTGACGACCCGGACGTCACCCATGGTGCCCTCGTGCACGCCCGTGTCCGGCTGGCCGCGCCCCGGGCCGGGGTGGTGTTCCGCGCCGGCCCGGGAGTCGGCACGGTCACCCGGCCCGGCCTGCCGCTGGCCGTCGGCGAGCCGGCCATCAACCCGGTGCCGCGGCGGATGATGCGCGCCGCGCTGGCCGCGGTCGCCGCCACCCACACCGGCCACACCACCCACACCGGCGCCGCCGGCCACATCCGCGCCGTCAGCATCGTCGGCGGCGACGCGGACGGTGCGGACGACACGGACGGCGCCGTGAACGCGGCCGTCGACGTGGAGATCACGATCGGGGTCGACAACGGGGCCGAGATCGCGCGGCACACCTGGAACCCGCGGCTGGGCATCATCGGCGGCCTGTCGATCCTCGGCACCACCGGCATCGTCGTGCCCTACTCCTGCTCGGCGTGGATCGACAGCATCCGGCGCGGCATCGACGTGGCCCGCGCCGCCGGCCACCGGCATGTCGCGGCCTGCACCGGCAGCACCTCCGAGGAGGTGGCCCGCCGGCTGCACGGCCTGCCCGACGACGCGCTGCTCGACATGGGCGACTTCGCCGGCGCCGTGCTGAAGTACCTGCGCCGCCACCCGATCCCGCATCTGACCATCGTCGGCGGTGTCGGCAAGCTCGCCAAGCTCGCCGCCGGTCATCTCGACCTGCACTCCGGACGCTCCCAGGTCGACCTGGCCGCCCTCGCCACGCTGGCCCGCGCCGCCGGCGGCGGCGCGGAACTCTCCAGGCGCGTCGAGACTGCGAACACCGCGCTGGGCGCGCTGCGGCTCTGCCTGGCCGCCGGCGTCCCGCTCGGCGACCTCATCGCGGCGGACGCCCGCCGCACCGCGCTCGACGTGCTGCGCGGGGCGGCCGTGCGGGTCGAGGTGATCGTCATCGACCGAGCCGGGACGCTGGTCGGCCACGCCGACGTCATGGAAGCCGGCAACGGCACCTGACGCCATCTCGCCGACGGGCGCTTCCGCCGCTGAACGGGTGGCTGCGTTGAACGGATGGTTGTGCCGAAGTCCGCGGCTGCGGCCGTGGCTTGCAGCCGTGGCCATGGCCGTGGCCGTTCGGGCGGCCCAGGTCCACGGCAGGCTGTCAGGGTGCTGGCGGCAGCAGCTCCCGGAAGGCCAGCACCCCGCCCGGGTTGATACTGACCAGTGGTATCGGCTTTCCTATCGGGCTGCCGGCGTTGTCGAAGGAAAGATAACCGCCGGCCCCGGCAACCTTCAGATTGCCGTGCAGCCGATTCAGGGTCTGCTCGACATCGGCCGGGGTGACCTGGAGATGGCCGCCGACAGCCGCATACCTGACAGCGGTGACAGCCACCAGGACAGCGTCGTGTGACGTTATCACCTCACCGTCGTCCAGCGTCTCGTTCGGAAATCTCTGCTGGAAAACACCGGTGGGGTCCTGAAATCGAGCGACTGTCGTCCGGTTGAAGAAGGAGTCAGCATCCGGGGCCTGCCAGGCGCCGGGATGCGCGAGCGCGGTGAACAGGACGCTGATGTTCGCGGCCAGCGTCTGGTCGAGCGACCTGTCACCCTCGAGGCCGCTGGCGTCGTCACCGGTCAGCACCGTGATGTGGTCACCCAGGCAGTTACGCCTGGCCAGCACCTTGAGGAAATCCCTGAGTTCCGCGTCCCGGCCGGCGAAATACACGATTCCGGGTCGCTCGCTGCAGATGTTCGGCAACATCTGGACAAATGTGGTGGCCGTCGCGCCCAGTTTCGAATTGTACTGCTCGACCTGGCCGACAAGACGATTCGCCGCGTCCGGATATCTGCTGCTGAAGGTGTCGGCAAGGGTCCCGGGGTAGAGATCGTCGGGGTTCGTGTCCTGGACCAGCATCGCCCGGTTGGCCGTCTTTCGCGCGTGGTCGATGACGGCTGCCACCTCGACGTGGTTCGGCGGGGGAACCCGCCGCAGCGTCGGGATCTCCACCAGATCGTCCGACGTCATAATGGCGCTGATCTGCGGAATTCCCAGCTCCGCAAGTCGGCGGACAGCATCCCGGGTGGCACTCAGGCTCGGCCCGAGGCCGACCGTCGCCACCAGATGGTCCTTCCCGGCGACACGTTTCGCGAGATCCTCGACCACCGGCTTCCACCTGGTGCTGTTGGTGCCCGTGTTGGCCAGCAGCAGCCGGATCAGCGGCTGCTCGGTCATGGTGTCGTGATTGGCCGCGTACTGGGCGACGAACGCTCCTTCCAAGTCGCGCCGGAGTGACCGCGTGTCGGCAGCGACGTTCGACCCGTTGAACCGCAGTGGAAAGACGTAGGCGATGGACACGCTCACCCGGTTGCGCTGCTTCGCGACCCAGTCGTTCTCTTCTCTGATCGCTTTTTCGACGTCCCTGAGCTCCTGGGCGAAAACGTAACCGCCGTCGGTGACGCCGACGCATTCGCCGTCGTGGCGCACCACGCCCGCGGCACAGTCGTCCGAAAACACCAGTCGCATGAAGATGGCGGCGGGCACCCCGAGTGCGACCAGCAGGACGATCACTAACAAGATGATCCGGCGGCGTCTCCGTCTCCTGAAGAAGTCCGGAACGATGACACCGGGCGCCGGCTCGTGACGCCCGAAGAACCCTCTCCAACGGGATCGGCTGTTGTTGGGCATGGTCGCTGATCACACCTCCGGGTCAGTACGGTCGGCCGGCCGTTCGCCGCGCTGATATCGCCACGCCAGGTTCAGCAGGAAATCGTAGGCGTGTTCATATCCGGGGACCGCGGCCAACGCGTTGAGAGCGCCCGGAATCTGGGCCTCGTGCAGTACGGACTCGTGCGCGGACGGCTTGGTGGCCAGCCAGCAGGCCAGCACGAGGCGAGCGAGATGGACGTCCGGCCCGCCGCGCCACCACGGCCCCAGCGTCTCCATGGGATCGGGCGTGGCCAGGGCGGCCATGACCGCCGGCGACATCGGCGCCCGGGTGATCCCGGCCAGTTCGCTCCACCATCGGTGGCCGTCCCACCGCCCGTCGGGCGACACCGCCGCCAGGCCGGCCCGCACATGCTCCACGACCGGGGTCAGTTCGTCGGTGGCGAGCTCGTGATAAAGGGCCGCCGTCACATGCCCCGGGCCGCTGTCCGGTCGAGGCCGCCGGTAATGGTCCCGCAGCCGATGGTGGACGTTGCGCCAGCCGTCCCGGTCGTCATCGGCACGGGCCCGCAGGTCCTGCAACAGCAGGCGGCGCAGCACCGGGCGGAGCACCAGCCTGCCGTCGGTCTCCCACGCGCACATGTTCTCCTGAAGAGCCTGTAACAGGGCCTGCCGGCTCTGGATGTCGGACGTCCGGCCCAGCGCCGCGTGTATCGAACTGGGCTCGACGCGCTGTGGCGCGGCACAGGTGACCAGCATCTTCCGCTGGAGTTCCGTGAAGGGGGCGAGCCAGTGCTCCAGAGCCTCCCCGCCGAGTGTGCGGCGCGACGCGCCGGGCCCGTGCTCCCCAC